>JBDUCF010000193.1:0-5560 GCA_040003545.1 Pyrinomonadaceae bacterium
GCTTTGAGTTTCATCTCGTTATCTGCTTATCGCAGATGAGCAAGGGTGCTCGGTATCGACCGGGGAGTTTCAAATTAGCTCGGCTACCAAGAATCGGAGCCCTTAAACTAATGTTTCTTACTAAGCTAGTAACACTCATCCTCCTAATTCTGTCTATCACGCCTGCCGCTTTTCCGCAGCGTATTAACAAGCCACAGCTCGCCCGGGAAGTGCGTTCGGAGTTTCTCCATGCCTGGAACGGCTACAAGAAATATGCCTGGGGTCACGATGACCTGCGCCCGCTCAGCAAGGGCTATCACGACTGGTACGCGCACCCGCTCCTGATGACGCCCGTCGATGCGCTCGACACGATGGTCATCATGGGCTTCAAAGACGAGGCGGCTACCACAAAGAAATACATTGTCGAGAACCTTTCGTTTGATAAAGATATTTCCGTCCAGAATTTTGAGATCACGATCCGGCTGCTGGGTGGTTTGCTTTCCAGTTATCAACTTACCGGCGACAAGCGGCTCCTGGCGCTGGCGGAGGATTTGGGAAACAGGTTGTTGCCTGTGTTCGAGTCGCCGACGGGTATTCCCTATCGATACGTGAATCTCAAGACGGGCAAGGTCAGCGGCGAAGTCACCAACCCAGCCGAAGCCGGCACGTTGCTGATTGAATTCGGCGCGCTCAGCAGACTCACCGGCCGGTCCGTCTTTTACAACAAAGCCAAGCGCTCGCTGGTGGAGATTTACAAACGTCGTTCTCCCATCGGCCTCATCGGCACCCGTATAAACGTGGAGACCGGCGAGTGGACCAACACCGACAGTCACATCAGCGCCGAGATTGACAGTTATTACGAATACCTCTTGAAGTGCTGGGTGTTATTCGACGATCAGGATTGCCGGCGCATGTGGCTTGAAAGTGTGGCGGCGATAAACAAGTATCTGGCCGACGAAGTCCTGCGCCCAGGCGTGGCCCGGGCGAGTCGACGACCCGACTCGGAACTCTGGTACGGTCACGCGGACATGACCACCGGCAAACGGACGTCAACCGTGTACGGCGCCCTCGACGCCTTCTTCCCGGCAGTGTTAGCTCTTGGCGGCGACCTGACTCGCGCGAAACGCTTGCAGGAGTCATCCTTCAAAATGTGGAACCTGCACGAAATCGAACCTGAGGAACTGGACTACAAAAAGATGGAAGTTGTTTCGCCGGAATATCATTTGAGGCCGGAGATAGTTGAATCGACGTATTATCTTTACCACTACACCAAAGACGCCGGGTTTCTAAGGATGGGCGAATCGCTCTGGAAAGATTTCGTGAAGTACTGCAGAACGGACGAAGGCTATGCCGCGCTGAAGAGTGTTGTGACAAAGGAAAAATCCGACTCGATGCAGAGTTTCCTCTTCGCCGAGACTTTCAAATACTTCTATCTGCTCTTCGCGCCGCCCAAGGCGTTGAACTTCGACAAAGTTATCTTCAACACCGAGGCGCATCCGATTAAGCGAACAGCGCATCCGATTAAGCGAACCTGGTAGGACAGACATCCGCAGATTACGCAGATTCCGCAGATCCGGATAAGACATGGCGGCTATTCGATAGCCATTTATTCCGTCGTAGCTGACCAGCCCGAATCTGTGAAATCTGCGTAATCTGCGGATATACTCCGTTTCATGCATTCCATCGCAGATGCTCTCACATCGCTGCGCCAGCACTTCGGATTCGCTGAGTTCCGCGAAGGCCAGCGGGAAGTGATCGGCGCAATCCTCGAAGGCAAAGACGCCGTGGTGGTCATGCCCACCGGCAGCGGCAAATCACTCTGCTACCAACTGCCGGCCATGATGCTCGGCGGCGCGACGCTGGTTGTTTCTCCGTTAATCGCACTGATGAAGGATCAGGTCGACGCTCTGCACGCGCGTGGCCTCCCGGCGACCTTCATAAACAGTTCGATCGCCTGGCGGGAACAGGCCGCGCGCATTGACGCTCTGCGCAGACATGAGTACAAACTGGTCTACGTCGCGCCCGAACGCTTTCGCAGCGAACGCTTTCTCGAGGCCCTCCGATCCATCAACATCTCGCTCTTTGCAGTTGATGAAGCACACTGCATTTCAACCTGGGGACACGATTTTCGTCCCGACTACCTGCGACTCAAGGGAGTGATCCAGGCGCTCAATCAAACCGCGAAGGGCCCTCAAACTCTCGCCCTCACCGCCACGGCCACGCCTTACGTTCGTTCGGACATAATCCAACAGCTGGGTCTCACAAAGCCGCAAACATTTGTCAGCGGCTTCGACCGTCCGAATCTGACCATTGATGTGGTGCACACTGAGAAAGAGCGCGAGAAAATCGGGCGTATCAAGCGACTGGCTAAGGCGCATGACGGCTCGGGCATCATTTATGCTTCCACGCGCAAAGCCGTAGAGCAGGTAGCAACGGAATTGGAGATGCAGGGCCTGCGGGTGACCGCCTATCACGCCGGCATGAGCGATTCAGTGCGAGTGAAAGCTCAGGAAGATTTCATGACAGGTCGCACGCAAATGATCGTGGCAACTAACGCGTTCGGTATGGGTATCGATAAATCAGATATTAGATTTGTCGCGCACTATCAAATGCCCGGATCGATTGAAGCCTACTACCAGGAGATCGGGCGCGCCGGCCGCGACGGCCTGCCGTCTTCATGTGTGCTGCTATTCAATTATGCCGACAAGAACACGCACGACTTCTTCATTGAAGGCTCATACCCCAGCGCCGAAATCATTCACGACGTTTACGACGCGCTGGTGGCAACCGGCCAGAAGCGTATAGAACTTTCCGCATCGGAGATCGCCAAGCGGGCCGGCGCCCGCAATGACATGGCCGTCCAGTCAGTGCTTTACCTGCTCGAACGCGCGGGGCACATATCACGCGTGGTCAATTCTCCCGGGACCTCAGACAGCTCGCCCGCAACGCCGCCCCCGTGGGCCACCAAAGAAAACTCAGCGAGAAACACCACTCGACGTGGCCGCAGCATCATCATGCTCGACCCCGCCCCGGGGACCAAACTTCGCGTTAATCCAAACGACGTCGAGCGTCGCGCCGCCCTCGAGCGGCGTAAACTGCGAGAAATAATAGAATTTTGCTACACCGAGTATTGCTATCGCGCCCAGATACTGGACTACTTCGGCGATCGGCATCATGCGCGGAAATGCGGCACCTGCGGTAACTGCTCGCCCAATTCAGCGGCACGAACGCCACTTACTGGCGCCGAAGTCCTGGCGGATGCGCCGGCTTCTGAACGAAACTCCAAGGCCCGCAGAGCCGGTAAAGATCGAACTGCTTCTTCCGCTCTGGCCCTGCCACGCGCTCTCACCGCAGATGAAGGTCTGCGGGTGCGGAAGATTCTCGCCTGCGCCGCTCGCATGAAGGGCCGATTTGGAAAGAACGTGCTGGCGAGCACGTTACGAGGCTCGGCGGCAAAGAACGTGATGCAGGCGCATCTGAATGAGTTATCCACCTACGGCCTTTTGAAGGACATGCGGCAAGACGACATCTTGCTGTTCATAGACGCGCTGTGCGCGGCGGGTTGTTTGCGCGTTACGCCGGGGGAGTATCCTACCGTGTTGATAACTGAACTGGGGGATCGCGTGATGCGAGAGCAGGAACGAATCGAGCTAGCGCTTCCCGAAAGCGGGCAGGCAATTCCTACCGGTGAGGACGATGCTCCCCCACAGACTGCTTTTCAAACATTGGCGCTACATCGTCAGGGGCTTTCGGTTGCAGAGATTGCCAGACAGCGCGGCCTGGTGCCGGATACGATTGAGTGTCACCTGGTTGAGTGCCTGCGTGCCGGGCTGGCAGTGGATATATCCAAACTGGTTTCGACCGAGGATCGCAAACAGATTCAGGAAGTAATTGACCAGCAGGGTATGGAAAGACTCAAACCCATCCGTGAGTTACTGCCGGAAAACATCACCTACAACATGATTCGCTTCGTCGTCGCCGAGCGCACTGGATCTAACACGGGATCTAAGAAGACAAATACGTGACTCTGGTTGCGACAGTCGAACCCAGATCACGATAGTTTTCAGCCTGAAAGGCTGTCAGATAGTAGCCGGTGGTCGAAGCGCAGCGGAGACCACCGGAAGACGAGAGAAAGGATCCGTCACTCCGGCGGAGTGACAGAAAAACTCTGGCAGCTCTGCTTAGGATCTGTCTGGAAATACCCAGCAAGTTTCTGTGATCGTCTGGCACCTGTTCCAGGTGCGGAATCAATTTCGTTTTCTGTCCGGTGGTCTGCGCTACGCTGCGACCACCGGCTACTTTCGTTCAAACCCTTCGGGTTAATGTGGCTGCGGCAGCGGAGCTGAGTTATTGGTTTCTCCTAACGGACCACGCCACTAGCCGGACTCGACGCGCTGGCGTAGAGCCGCTTCGGCATGCGGCCGGCGAGGTAGGCGAGGCGTCCTGCCTCGATGGCAAGTTTCATCGCTTCCGCCATCTTTGCCGAATCGCGCGCTTCAGCAATCGCCGTGTTCATCAAAACTGCGTCGGCGCCCAACTCCATTGCGATCGCTGCATCGCTGGCCGTGCCTACGCCGGCATCGACGATGATCGTAGCGTTAGGAAGTTGTTCGCGCATTATCCGGAGGTTGGCGGGATTCTGCACTCCGAGTCCCGAGCCAATCGGCGCGGCGAGGGGCATCACTGCCGGGCAGCCCGCGTCCAAAAGTTTTTTCGCCATGATCAAATCGTCAGTGAAGTAAGGTAGAACCACGAAGCCTTCTTTCACCAACACCCGCGCGGCCTCGAGCGTTTGTTCGTTATCGGGAAAGAGCGTTGTTTGATCACCGATGACTTCCAGCTTGATCAGATCCGTCCCGAGGGCCTCGCGTGCCAGCCGAGCCGTGCGGATTGCCTCCTCGGCCGAGTAACAACCGGCGGTGTTTGGAAGTAGTTGAAGTGACGGATCGAGATGATCAAGAAACGATTCGCTGCTGCGATCGAGTGGGACCCGTCTGACTGCCACGGTCACCATCTCGGCGCCGGCTGCCCGGTGCGCCGCTTTCATTTCTTCGAACGTCCGATATTTTCCGGTGCCGATTATTAGCCGCGAGGTGAAAACGTGTGCGCCGATTTCCAAACAATCTGTGGTAGCTGCTGCTGGTGTTGACATGAGTGAATTATATTCCGGCTACTCCTCGCTGCCTACTCCCGCGTGTATACCAAGCAGCCGCCGCCGACAAAATGAACGATCTCCACTCTGTCATCTTCCCGCAGGATCGTCGACTGCCAGTGCATACGGCGAATGACTGTTTGATTGAGCTCGATTGCGATCTGCTCAGGCTTAAGATCCAAACTCTCGATCAAGTCTCGGAGATTCAGACTCTCTTCCGCCTCTCGAGGCTGACCATTGACCTGAATGCGCAAAGATTCCGTTGGACCTCAAGCAGAAGGGCGTATGACCCTACGAAGTTCAGCCGTATTGCCTTCGGCGACAGCGCGAATAACAATTGCGGCGCGTCCTGAGTCAAAGTACGGAATTCTGCCAGAAACCAGGCCCACGCCATCGCGGCCAGTCTTGACCGAAAAGATCTGTGGCCTG
>JBDUCF010000194.1:0-5558 GCA_040003545.1 Pyrinomonadaceae bacterium
GTTGCCATGCCCCAAAAGTTGATCGGTTCTTTGAAGGCTTCCTTCACATACTTTAGATCAATCCTGGGTAACTCCATGGCTGGTTTTGAAAGTCTTCCGGCTGGCGGTACAAGCTTTTGCATGCGGAATACTGGTTACGAATTCTCTCGCTCCATTGCTCGACTTGGTTCCCTCACCCCGGTCTCGCCCTCAGCGGGGAGCGCCTGCTGGTTAACACCACCCGTAGCGGCCGGCAGCAAGCCCATCTCGCGTTTGTACTCCAGCAGCTTGTCCTGAAGCTGCATGTCCATGGCTTCGCGCTCGATGTCCTGCATCTGCGTATCGACGGAAGCAGCGCCCAACTGCATCTTGGCTTCGGCGGCTGCCGCGCGCCGGTCTATCTTGTCGCGCATCTCGTTGAACGTCGAAGCATCGTCGCCCAGTTGAAACGATTCCATTGTCTGCGCCAGTTGTTCCTGCAGCTTCGCCTGCTTCGACTGGTTGATTAGCTGCATCGCTTCCCCGGTGCGCCGCTGCATTTGCAAAACGTAGTTATCGCGCGCCTTGAGGGCCTGCTTGGATGCCAGTGACGCGTGCTCGAATTGCTGACCGGTCTTAAGCAGATCGAGCTGTGCCTGCTGGAGCTGCCCGATGTAGGCGGTGGCAATGTCGTCACGACCCAGCTTTACCGAGGCCTTAATCTTCGAGTCAATATCGACTACCTGGGTTTCCAGCCGCTCCTTATTTTTTGCCAGCAGCTTTTCCGTGGCCATTACCTGCGCCACCGAGTTGTTCAGCTCCGGCACGCGGTCACGCATATCGCGGATAGTTTGCTGAAGAATCAGCTCCGGATCTTCAGTGTGTTCAATTATGCCGCCAAAAAGCGCACGCAATGAGCGCTTCAATCTGCTCCCAAGTCCCATTTCAGTCAGTCCTCCAGCAATAGGGGTCGTTTCTCATGACGCTCGGAAATCGTTGGTTAACGAGACAAAACGATATCCCTAACGATGTACGCGAGCGCGGTGCAAACGGTTGCAGCTTTACAGCTTCAAAGGCAAGGTTCGACGGGGAGTATATCAGGAGTGGCAAATAGCTCGCTAGAAGCCAGGAGGCAGTCGGAAGGCAGGGGCAGACAGCAGGACGCAGGAAGCACCAGTCAGAGAACAAACCTAACCCTTCAATCAGCCTCCTGCCGTCTGCCTCCTGCGTTCCCCTACTGCTTTCCAATGTCCCGCCGGTACTGTATTCCGTCCCAGTGCACATCCCCGGCCGCTTCATAGCAACGGCTGAGGGCCTGCGCCAACGTGTCGCCTGCGGATGTGATTCCCAGAACTCGTCCGCCGGCGGTCACCCAATTACCGCTGGCTGTACGGCTGGTGCCGGCATGAAACGTCTGGACGTATTCGCGCGCGGCGGCGCGCTCCAGACCTTCAATGAGGGCGCCGGTTTCCGGATGCTCGGGATAACCGGGAGCGGCCAATACAACACAGGCGGAAGATCCGGCGGACCACTGCGGTTTCACGCTACTCAATTGCCGGCGCCCGATCGCTTCAAGAATTTCGATCAGCGGCGACTGGAGGCGCACCAGAATCGCCTGGGCCTCCGGGTCGCCAAAACGGACGTTGTATTCCAGCACCCGCGGACCATCATCGGTCAGCATTAACCCGATGAAGAGGACCCCGCGAAATGCGAAGCCCTCGCTGATGGCCCCTTCAAGAGTTGGCTCTACCACCTCTGTAACGATGCGCTCGAGCATGTCAGCACCAATCACACTCTGGTCGGTGATCGCGCCCATGCCGCCGGTGTTTGGTCCCGTGTCGTTCTCTCCTATTCGTTTGTGATCGCGAGCCGGCGGCATTAACACAAAATCCCGGCCATCGCTGAAAAGCAATAACGAGACTTCCGGCCCGGTTAATGCCTCCTCGATCACTACCAGGCGAGCGGCATCAGATCCGACAGTGTTGCCTAACATAGAGTCGTCGATTGCTTTCTCGGCCTCAGCACGCGAAAAGGCAACTACAACGCCTTTGCCGGCGGCAAGTCCGTCGGCCTTAACCACCACCGCGGAACTCTCGGCGCCAAACTCGCCGCTGTTGAGTACTGCTTTTGCTTCAGCGGCAGAGCCGGAAACGCGGTAGGCGGCAGTGGGAATCTGGTGCCGGGTCATAAAGTCTTTGGCAAATCCTTTGCTCGACTCGAGTCGGGCCGCGTCTCGTCGCGGACCAATGATCATCAGGCCCCGTGCTTCGAAATCGTCTACAATGCCGGCCGCTAAAGGCGATTCTCCCCCAACGAACGTCAGGTCTATCGATTTCTCCTCAGCGAATCGAGCCAGCGCCGGAATCTCGTTGGCGCTTAGGGGCACACACTCCGCGATTTCCGCAATCCCAGCGTTTCCGGGCGCGCAGAACAGGTTAATTCCCTTAGCCTGCGTTTTGCTCAGGGCCCAAACCAGGGCGTGTTCGCGGCCGCCGGAACCGATCACCAGAATGTTCAAGTTTTTTGCCAAACTTTTTTGAGTTGATCAGAAAGATGAATCATCAATGACGGATACTTAAAGCCGGAAAGAATCTATCCGCCCTTGACACATTTTTGACATAGTAGATAATCCCAACCAACGCGGCTGTGCTTCTCGAAATGGAGCTTTCCCGATCAGCCTCTTTTGAATTGGTTTTGCGACCTTCCTCGTTAGTTCGCACAACACGAAGTCGAGCAAAGGTACCCGCCTTTTTTATTTTCTGCGTTTTGGCGCGCGCCGGGAGGGATCCAATGACAGAGTCTGGGCCAGATGCGGACCTAAATCAAGCATCAGCGGATTTTCTGGATCGCACCATCAAGTGTGTTGATTGCAGCGAGCATTTTATCTGGACCGCGGGTGAACAGGTCTTCTTTCACGACAAAGGGTTATCGAACGAACCCAAACGATGCAAACCATGCAAGCAGGCAAAAAATGATCGGCTGGCAGCCATTACTGCCGCACAGGCCTCGGGAGTAAGACAACGCATCGAAGTTACGGTAACCTGCGCTCAATGCGGCCAACAGACTACTGTGCCGTTCTATCCATCTCAGGGCCGACCCGTCTATTGCCGCTCCTGTTTTCTTTCCGGCAAAACGTCCGAAGCGTAAAGCCGTCAGCCTACTCCCGTACATTATCTTGCCCAGCTTCCCTTGACCTTAGTGTTCAAGATGGTACGGCACATTGGTCACCACAATTCCCTTTCGGAAAAGTAGAGCGCCTTTTAATACCAGCGAGTTCTGGTTGTGCAGAAGGTTTTGCCACCACTTTGCCGGCACGAATTCCGGCAAAATGATTGTCACCACGTCCCCATGGGAGCGCCGCTTTACCCGATCGATGTAATTAAGCAACGGGCGCACCAGCGAGCGATAGGGCGAAGCCAGTACGACCAGGTTGACGCCCGAACCCCACTGCTCCCATTTCTCCCGCAGCTTGCGAGTTGATTCCTCGTCGAGGTTTATGTAAACGGCCGTGACGTGATGGGGGGCGATCGACTTGGCATACTCAAGCGCGGCAATAACGCCGCGATGAATTCCCGATATGGGAACTATGACTTCGTGATGAATGGGCCGAAGTTGCTGCAATCCCACCGTCGAAAGTTGCTTGGCCACCTCCAGATAGTGGCTGTGGATTTTGAGAAACATTACCACCAGCATTGGGATTATCAACACTACTATCCAGGCGCCATGAATAAACTTCGTTGCAATAAAAACCATCAGCACGATGAACGTGGCAATGGCGCCCAGGCCATTGATTACAATTGATTTTCGCCAGTGCGAGGTTTTGACCGGAGCTTTGGCTTTACGGCTGGCAAGCGAAAGGCCAGGCTCGGTTGCGGAGGCCTCTGGCACTGACGCGACGGTTGCATCAGCTTCAGGCGCACCTGACCCAACTTCCGCTGAATTCTGAGCATTCTCCAGCCGGCGTTTTGTACGTAGCGACGATCCTTCTTTCCACCAGTGCACTACCATGCCTGTTTGCGAAAGAGTGAAAGAAAGAAAGACACCGACCGCATACAACGGGATCAATCGGCTGGTATCTCCGCGAAACGCCCAAACCAACGCTCCGGAGAAGATGGCCAGAATCACAATGCCATTGGAAAAGACCAGCCGGTCTCCGAGGCTGGCGAACTGCCGGGGCAAGAACCGATCTCGCGCCAACATCGAAGACAATCTGGGAAAGCCGGCAAAGGAAGTATTGGCAGCAAGGACTAATATCAGCGCCGTTGTCGCTTGCACCAGGTAGTAGAACCAACCCAGTGGCCCGACAAAAATGATTCTGGCAAATTGCGAAATGACTGTTTCATGCACTTTTGGATGAATGTTGTAGAGATAAGCCAGGGTGCTGGTGCCAAGAAACATCGTGACCAGGAGGAATGCCATCCATGAAAGCGTCGTAGCTGCATTCTTCGCCGCCGGTTGTTTGAACGCCTGGACGCCATTGGAAATTGCTTCGATCCCGGTTAAGGCAGCACAGCCGTTTGAAAATGCTCCCAGAAGCAGAAAGAGCGAGAGGTTTTGCGCATGGAAGCCCTCGGCTATCTTTAGATCAGCCGCATTGGGCGCGGGCACAATTCCGGGATTTATATAGTAGCGCAGCAACCCCCAGGCAATCATAAACAGAAAACTGAGGATGAATGCATAGCTGGGAGCTGCAAAGAAGCTACCGGACTCACGGACTCCACGCAGATTTGCGACGGTTATGAGGGCAATGAAAATAAGACAGATCACAACCCGATGATCATCGAGCCAAGCCAGGCGCGTGCCTATCATCGCCGAGGTAATGGCCTCTACTCCGGCGGCAACTGATACTGAGACCGTCAGCACGTAGTCAACCAACAATGACGCGCCGGCAACAAGTCCGGGCAGCGTTCCCAGATTTTCCTTTGCTACGATGTACGCACCGCCGCCGGATGGGTACGCGAAAATTGTTTGTCGATAGCTGATCGCCACAATAACAAGCAAAGCGGCGATCGCGATGGAGACTGGTATGACTTTACTGAACGCCTGGCCCTGGGTGGCAACATAGGCTGCGGCCAGGACCAGCAGGATTTGTTCGGTCGCGTACGCGGTGGAGGATAGTGCGTCTGAAGAGAAAATCGCGAGTGCGATCTTCTTTGTCAGCCGCTCATGGGCCAGGCGTTCTGTCCTGATGGGACTACCCACCAGAAAACGCTTTAACGATTTCACGCGTCTTCCCTTCGTTTGATCACGGCATCCAAACTGTCGATCGAAGCGAACGTAAAAATGCCACAGCATGCAGCCTTAGAAAAAGCCCTACTGTGGCAAACCCTCACCTTAATGGTGACCCACTAGACATTTGACAGAAGCAACCGACAGGTCCGGCGCTAGCCGCGTATATTATGCCAGTTTCTATGAAAGTCAACGCCTCCAGTAGCGATTTCTAAACATCGGAGTCATGAGTAATTGGATGGATGATGGATGCGCGAGCGCGCGCGTCAGACTCCGTGCTACAAAAAAAGCGGGCGAGGGCCTCCCACAGCCCTCACCCTAAGGCCACGTGTCCTCACCCCACGCGACCACTTCGCCCAACGGGGAGTCGG
>JBDUCF010000195.1:0-5557 GCA_040003545.1 Pyrinomonadaceae bacterium
CTGAGAAATTCGAAACTGTGGCTTCAAGACAAATCTGGTTAGGTCCGCTGCTCGGCAACAATCGTTCGCGTCTAATCGAACGGTGTTCTCAGCTTGTCTCGGAGGGTAAATCCGATACTTTTCTCTACCTCGCCGCTTCCCATCCACTGCTGGAGTTAGTGACTGAACAGATTCTCGATGGCGCCCGGAATCGTGGTGTTTGGGGCGAGCTTCCTGTTTACCTGTTTAGAGGCTTTGTCCGCCACCTCATTTCAACCGCCGTCGATGAACCAACAGGGCTGCGTCTGTCACCTCGGATACCGATCGATCGTGAGGAACTTCCGCTCAAACGAAGTTTGATCTCGCAGTTGCTCCTGCGCTTAAGGTCGGAGGGAAAACTAAGAGCAATTGCCCCGCTAGCGAACCACGAAGGATGCATCAATACGATTGCCACCTTGATTGGCGAGATTCAGCGGGCGGGGAAAACGCCAACCGAGTTTGCGGAGATTGTCGCTAATCGCGTGCAGGATGCCACCGGAGACGGCAGCATCAACCACGACCCTCCCGCGAGCATCTCCCCATCAGACCAGCGCGGCGAGCGCTCTCGGATCCTTCATCCTCAAATTGATTTCGATCGGGACGTGGCCCTGGTCTATTCAACCTATGCGAATCTCCTGGAACAACACAATCTCACCGAAGGCGATGCCGACGGATTGCGTGCGCTCCAGATTCTACGCGGACTTGATGGGCAAGTACGTCTACCGTGGCTGGAAAACGTGCGGCTGCTGGTGCTCGACGGGTTCTTCGACTTCACTCCCGCCCAGGGGGAGATGCTTAAACTCTTGATTCCGCAAATTCCGGAAGTGCTGGTCAACCTAAACAAGGACGATCGCAATCCCGAGATATTCACTCCATTTAACCAGACCATCAGCCAGCTTTGTTCTATTGCTCACTTTGATATCAAACAAAGTCTGGTAAGTCTGACCACGTACGGCGCGCTTTCTCCCCTCAGGGAAAGACTCTTTAACCCCACGCTCGCAAATCAACAGCTTGAGGACGATCCTAAGGAACTCCCCGCAGAAATCGACGACCTGAACAGGCAATCTGAGATTCGTTACTTCGATTGCACGGATCGGGAGACAGAGATCCGAGCGATTGCGAAGGAAATAAAGCGGCTGGTGCTGCTTGAAGACTATCGGCTTCCGGATATCGCGTTGGTTGTGCGTGAGCGCGAGGCGTATGCGGAGACGATCACCCGCGTTATGCGGGAAGAGTCGTTGCCATGCAGCCTGGACCGTCGCATAACTGTCAATGAAATTCCCGCGACGCGCGCTGCTCTCAAGTTGCTTGGCATACTCGACGAACTCGCCCGCGACGAATCGAGTGTTTTGAAAATGCCGCAGCTCGCCGATCAGATCAAGTCGGGCTATTTTCGCCTGCCGCAGGAAGAGCTTGATGCGCTGGCCAAAGAGTTTGAAGAACAGTTTGACGGCTTGCTTCATGAAGGCGAGACAATTGAGGCCGGACGAAATGCCGAGCGTGACGAACGTCGGCGTCGTGGATTCGGCATTGGCCGCTGGGACGCCGACACGCTGGAAAACGTTATCGCTTACGTGGGAGCTGAGTTGCGCCTCACCGACTGGCTGGACCGCTGCCGGAAGTTGATTGAGCAACTGCCGAACGCGGAAGCGACGAAGGAGCTACTGAACATCGACTCAGCCGAACCCGGCAGCGACGATGACGAAGCGCAGATGGAAGATGCTGAAACTGTTCAGCCTGAAGATAAGCATGTAGAGAAAAAGCGCCGGCCGCAGCGCGACGTGCACCCCGCGGTGATTGCCTGGGCATCGCTCGTGGTCAATCGTTTTGCCGCCCACATTCAAGGGGTTCCGCGTGAGGGCGAACCGCTGCAGTTGCGCGCTGCGATAATGAAGCTGTTGGATCAGTTTCAATTTAGCCGGTTAGTAAGCAGTCCCGTTCGCCAAACCGAGGACGAAGAGCTGCCACGTGCGATGCTGGATCTGCACGCGCTGGAAGGTTTGCGCCGCGCTTTTTTGACGGCAATTAAGAGCATTCAACTAACCAAAGCTGAAGCGCGCGAAAACACTCCGCTGGCGACGCTGACCAGCGTCATTGAGGAAGTGCGGCGTTGTTTGGGATCGCAAACCGTGACGCTGGCCAGCGCGGGACCCGGCGGCCTGAGGGTGCTGGAGGCGACAGACGTGCGCGGGCTGCGATTTCGGGCCGTGTTTATCGCCGGCCTGGTGGAGGGGGGCTTCCCGCTGAGCGCGTCGCGCGATTGGATTTATCCACACGAAGAACGTCAGCGACTGAAACACTACGGTCTGACTCTGGAAGATATCTCTCCCAATAGCTTGTTGAAGGAAGAACACTATTTCTATCAGGCCGCGTGTCGCGCGATGGAGCGGTTGTACTTGACACGTCCGCTCATGCTTGAAGGTGATACGGAAACAGTCGTTTCCTACTACATCGATGAACTACGCCGGGCAATGGCCCCGGCGAAGCTTATTAAAGAAGAGGTGGCTCGCCCAGACTACGATGGTGTGAAGCTCAGCGAGGCGTCGTCCGCAAAGGAAGTGGCAATTAGTCTCGTGCGACAGGAGCAACACCACCTCAACAAAGTTCAGCGCGAGGGATTGTATACCCACCCACAGATCAGCAGTTTGCTAACGTTGGCGCGCAACGATGGCCTCCTGGGCGAGTCGGCTTTGGGCCGGATCGGCATTGAACGTGAGCGCTCGGGAGAGACTTTTGGTCCTTACGATGGGCAGATTACTAATCCCGATCTGCTGGCTTTGATCAAGAAGAGATTTGGTCCTGACTCCGTTCATAGCGCCAGCGGCCTTGGCACCTTTGGTAACTGCGCCTATCGCTTTTTCGCGCAACGAGTCCTGAAACTCGAGCCGCGCGGCGAGGCCGCACTGGATTTGCAGGCGTTGGACGCGGGCAAACTCCTGCACGACATTCTGCGGCGATTTTTTGAACAGCATCGAGCGGAGCGCTTCGATCCAACGAAGCGCGAGGAATTAAGTAAGGAACTGTTGCGAATCGCGGATGAAGTTTTCGATCTACACCAACAAGTAGTACCGCCGCTTAACAAACAGGTTTGGAAACTCGACCGCGAGATTCGCAAAATCATTCTCGAACAGGTGCTGGTTTATGAGTTAGACCTTCAGGAGATGACGTCTGGCGCTGGAGTCACACCGGCGCGCTTCGAGCTGGCTTTTGGAGGGATGAAGTCGGCGGCGAGAGATCCTGAGTCAACCGATACGCCTCTGCAATTAGTCCGTTCCACGTTTGTCGGCGAAGAGACAATGAAGATCAGCGGGCAGATTGATCGCGTGGACATCGCACATGATCAAACGGTGGTCGCTTACGACTACAAGCTTTCCAAGGGCGCGCGCAAAGAAGACATCTTCGAGGGGCGCACTTTGCAGATTCCGATCTACCTGGAAGCCCTGGAACAGCTCTTCTTCCCGGGACAAGCGATCGCGGGCGGTGGCTACTACACGTTGCGAGGCGGCGCCGAGCGACGAAACACCGGCATGTATCGCAAAGATTTTAACGACGACTATCTCGCCCTACAGGCGAAGAATTCGATCTTCTCGGAATACGAATGGCAGAAGTTTCGCGCCGACGTGACGGCGCGGATATGGGACTTTCTCGATCGCATGCGTGCCGGGCGGTTCACTGTAGAACCGTCGGAAGGCTATAAGACGTGTAAGTTTTGCGACTACGCGGCTGTCTGCCGGTATGAGAAGTATCGGATTGATCGGAAGAAGCGAAGCGCCAGTGAAGGTTAAAGACCCTTTGCTCGGAGCGCCGAGCCTGACGCGGCTTCGCCGCCTTCCGTGCGGTAAGGCTCAGCCTTACCGGCGCGAGCTTCTTTCTTATTGAGGCTCCGCCTCAATTCATTAGAGGCATAGCCTCATATCTCAATGGCAATGGACGGTAAGGCTGAGCCTTACCGCACGGAAAGCGGCAAAGCCGCTGCAATGAAACCGAAACGCGAGCTAAAACCCGAACAAGAAACCGCCGCGCATACGCTTGACCGTCATGTGTCGGTGACGGCCGGTCCCGGCTCGGGCAAAACTACCGTCCTGGTCGAGCGATATCTTCACATCCTTCGCGAAAACAAGAATCTTAATATCGATCAGATCGTTGCCATAACCTTCACCAATCGCGCCGCAAACGACATGCGCGAACGCCTGCGCAATGACCTGGACCGGATTCTCGCAGAGTGTGCTGGAGAGGAGCGTCAGCGTTGGATGAGATACAAGCGCACGCTCGACGGCGCAATCATCAATACGATCCATGGTTTCTGCGCCTTGCTGCTGCGTGAGTTTCCTGTCGAAGCGCGCATCGACCCTCAGTTTCTGCTGCTTGATGCGCACGATGCGGCCATTTTGTTGGAAGCTGCGGTGGAAGAAGCGCTGACGGAGTTTATTAGTTCCGGGCGGAAATCAATATCTCAACTGGCGTTGGGTTTCGGACGCAGCAGACTCGCCGAAGCGTTGGTCCAGCTTTACTGGAACGTCCGCGGCCAGGGATTGAAACTTGATGAGTTGGCGCAGCGCACTCTCCGCAGCCACGCCACGTCCGACGCATACAATCGGGTGCTGTCGGATCTCGACAAGGTCATGGGCGAGTTCATTGGGTTTGGCCGCCTGACTCCCGCTGCTGAGGGAAAGCGGAATAATGCCAGATCGGAGTGGCCGGCGCTGAAAAAGTTAATCGAAAGCAATCCCGCGTCTCTGTCAGATTACTGTACCGCGATCGAGAGTTTTCGCAGCGCCACGCGTCCGACAAAAACCAATACGCTTGGGAGTCTAATCGACAAACTGGACGCGCAGCTCTGGGGCGCTGAGAAAAAGGGTCCACTAGGTCTGGTTCCGCAAGTCTGTTTCGACTTACAGGCGAAAGATTACGCGTTGGAAGTGATTGAAGTTTTGAAGGAGGTTGAGCGGCGCTATAGGGAAAAGAAGCAGAGTTTGGCCGCGCTCGACTTTGACGATTTACAGCTCCGCGCGCTTGAGCTCCTGGATCAACCCGCGGTTTTAACCCGAGCCACCGAGCGATATCGGTTCTTTCTGGTCGATGAATTCCAGGACACAAACAGCGTGCAGCGCGAATTGATGCACAAGCTAACTCTTAGCTCGGCCGCGGCGCGCGCGAATCTTTTCATTGTTGGCGATCGCAAGCAATCGATCTACGGCTTTCGCGGCGCGGACGTTGACGTCTTTCAGCAAACTACTGAAGCCCTCAAAGCGGCTGGCGGATTGGAACAACCTCTGCATCTCAACTTCCGCAGTCAGCCGGCGCTAATCCAGTTTTTCAATTGCCTTTTCGAGCGGCTGTTTCAACGCGACGAAGAGGCCCAGGTAGAGGAGCTGCCGGAGCTTGGCTTTGTTAGTTTTGAACAGAGCAAAGCACAACGCCTGCAGGAAGACCCAACCCCGCTTGTCGAGCTCCTGATCGACACGAAGTCTCCGGCGGATGACGATCCGAAAGCACAGAAGACGCAAGCCGAACGCGACGCAAAGCAAGTCGCGCAACG
>JBDUCF010000196.1:0-5552 GCA_040003545.1 Pyrinomonadaceae bacterium
TTACCATTTAGATGCAAAACACTTTTGGGGCGGTCTTTTCCTCGCCATTCATGTTGTCCTTTCTTACGCCCTTTCAGCGAGTTTGCTTAGTTCTTTGTAAGGCGCGGTCTCGCAGCCATCCAAGTTCTAACTGCAGCCTAAATCAAGTGAATCGAACCGGCAAGCTAACTAACGGCGAAGCCTATATTCACCACGGCCGTAATATCTTTCCACAGCGAAGAAGTATCGTTCATCCCGCTGTCCGACACTTCATTGGAGTCAGCCGCGGTAATCTGTAGTACACCCATCCTGGCGGTGCGCACGCTGCCGACGCTGCTGCCGGTGCTTTGGGCTATCTGCTGGGCCCGCGCCTTTGCGTCCTTTGCCGCCTCAGCCAGCATTTCGATTTTCAAGTCGCCCAGCTTCGTGAAGTGATACTCCGGCGCCATTGATTCGATCAGGATGCCCTGGTTTATCAGCTCGGTAGCCTGCCGCGCGATTTGCGCAATCTTTTCTACGTCGGTGGAGTGCACTTCCAATTCCTGTCTTAGCGAATAGCCGGTGATCTGCCCAGTGTCTTCGCCATCGCTGGATTTCGCATGCAGGGTTTGGGAGGAGATTGAGGAGATGGTTATTTCGTTCTCGGGTATTCCTTTGCTGAGCAAATACGACTTCACTCGCGGCACGCTCTCGGACAGCGATCGGTACGCGTCAGCCAGGGTAGTCGCCTGGTAAGATATGCCCGACCGCCAGATAACCAGGTCGGACTTAATACGCTTGCGCGCGGATCCGGTGACCACGATAGTTTGATCGCCGCGCTTGCCTTTTACAAAAGAGTAGCCTCCGATGATCGAAGCCAGCACCAGCCCTAAAGCCAATGCCACCCCGGCCCCGAAGCCCGATCCAAATCTTTCATTGCTCATAAAGGAATTCCTTTCCCAAGTTTATCAATAGTCCTATTCGGCCTCCACGCCTTTCCGATAGGAAGTCAGCGCCTGTCCAAGGTATTCGCGGAACAGGGTAGTGTCCTCCGGGATCATGCGAGCGATGCGCCCGCCAATGAGGAAGCTTTTCCTTCCCTCGTGTTCCTCGAGCCACTGGTAGCGAACCGGGGTCACTTCGATCGCTATCATAGCCGTTGGCAGGCTCAGGATAATTTGCAGTTGCGAGCGGGTTCCAAAAAACTTAGAGTCGCTGGCGTTAACGCCAGGCACGACGAGCGACAGGCCAGTCTCGCTGATGTCGCGAGTGTGGCCGACCAGGGCTGGTATGGGTCGCGAGCCTTCGGTAGATGACTCTTCCGCTGGTGCACTGGTAAATAACAGGCGGGCATCGCGATTGAGGATGTGCCGCACCGCCCCGCGGCGCTCAATAACTCCGGCTGAAACTTTTTCGCCCGGCGGCTGGTTCTGGTTTAGGGCCCTCTCAGTGCTCTCCTTCAGGGCGTCCAGCCATCCCTCCTCTTGCATAATCGCGCGGCCGACTTTCGCCTCGGCATCGTGCAAGCGAAAAGGCTTAACCAGATAGTCGGTCGCGCCCATCTTTACCAGGTCCTTCACGTACTGGTGGTAGTCGATTCCGGTAATGATTATTACGCGGGTCTCGGGCCAACCCTGGCGAATGTGTCCCAGCAGCTCCAACCCGCTGATCCCCGGAAGTGAAATGTCCACTATGGCCACGTCGCAGGGCGTAGTGTCCAACAGCTCCAAAGCCTGTTCCGCAGTCTCTGCGGTATGACACACGTGCTCTGAATTGAATAGTTCGGAAAGAACATCGCGGATAACGGTGTCATCATCGACAATCAATATGGTTGCCATGAAATTGAGTCGCTCGCTTTTATCCAGGCTCGGACAGGCTAAACAGCATAATCTTTCTCAGGAATACATGCGAGCTTTTCTTTGGCGGTGGATCAGTTGCAGGCGATTGTTGATTTCCGATCACTCCTCGTAACTGCGCACCGTTTATTGACTGCTGCCGGCGCGCTCCTTTTCTTCAGCTGCAGATTTCTCCGTCTCGCTTGGCGGCTTTTCGCCCAGCACCACGAGTACATTGTGTAGCTGGCCGTCGTCTTTCAACCTCACTTCATTTTCCGCCTGCCGCGTGCCGTCCAATTCCACTCTTGCAACTCCTCGACTGATGCCGACCGGGTTTTCCACCTTAATACGGTAGTGCGTCTTATCGCGCCGGTAAATAATCTCGAATTCACGCCAGTTGCGCGGAATGCAGGGATCAATCTGCAATCGATCGCCGCGCAACTTGAAGCCGAGGATCGATTCAAGGCCTGCGCGATACATCCAGCCGGCCGAGCCGGTGTACCAGGTCCAGCCTCCGCGGCCAGTGTGTGGCGGCACTGCGTAAACATCGCCAACGGCGACGTAGGGTTCAACTTTGTACTTATGCAAGCCGGCCCGGGTAGAGGCATGGTTAATTGGATTCAAGAGTGCAAACAACTCGCCGGCCCGGTCGCCTTCGCCGAGCATTGCGTAGGCAATCAAGGTCCAGAGCGCGGCGTGTGTGTACTGCCCCCCATTTTCACGGACACCGGGAACATAGCCTTTGATGTAGCCGGGATCGAGAGCGCTCTTATCAAAGGGCGGTGTGAACAAGATCACCAGACCATCACCACGTCTGATCAAGTATTCTTCGACCGCGGCCATGGCGCGCGCGCCGCGATGGTTATCGGCGCCGCCCGAGATTACGCCCCACGATTGCACGATCGAATCGATGCGACACTCTTCGTTCTGCACCGATCCCAGCGGCGTTCCATCATCGAAGTATGCACGCCGGTACCAATCACCATCCCAACCCTGGTGCTCCAGCGCCTTTTTCAATTGATCCATGTGTTTGCGATAACGATTAGCCCGGGCTTTCTGTTTGTGTGATTCGCACAATGGCGAGAAGCTCGCGAGTATCGTGTAAAGGAACCAGCCTACCCAGACGCTCTCGCCCTTGCCCAGGTGACCGACCCGGTTCATGCCGTCGTTCCAGTCGCCGGAGCCCATGAGGGGTAGTCCATGAGTGCCCACCGCCAGACTGCGATCCACGGCGCGAGCGCAATGTTCGAATACCGTGGCCGTTTCAGATGAAACTACCGGCTGGGTATATGATTCGTGCTCGTCTGCAGCCAGCGGCGGAGCTTCAATGAAGGGAACTACTTCTTCAAGCACGGACCTGTCTCCGGTAACGTTTACGTAGAAGCTAACGACGTAAGGAAGCCAGAGTAGATCGTCGGAGAAGCGAGTGCGCACTCCGCGTCCGGTGGGTGGATGCCACCAGTGCTGGACATCGCCTTCCTTGAATTGATGGGCCGCCGCGCGCAGGATGTGCTCGCGCGCAATTTCAGGCTTCGCATACACCAGGGCCATTACATCCTGCAACTGATCACGAAAGCCATAGGCTCCGCCCGATTGATAAAAAGCGGACCGGGCCCAGACGCGGCACGAAAGCGTTTGATAGAGCAGCCAGCGATTAAGCAAGGTATCCATGGCAGCGTCCGGAGTATGAACTTCGACGGTGTTGCTAAGTTCATCCCAGTAGGTGGCAACCTCCTCGAAAGCGTCATGAACATTTGCCAGTTGGCGGTAGCGCAGGTTCACCGCGCGTGCTTCGGTAATTGATTCGCCCTGGCCGAGCAGAAAAACAAGCTCGCGAGCTTCACCTGGCGCCAGCTCGATGGCGGTCTGAATGGCAGCGCAGGGATCAAGGCCGCCGCCGTCGCGACCCGACAGATGGGCGCGACCCAAAGCAGCCGGGTTCGTCAGCGATCCGTTGCGTCCCAGGAACTCTTTTCGGTCGCAGGTCATGGTGCGCCCAACTTCGCCACTGGCACCGGCAAAGGCGATTCTGCCGGCGAACTCGTTGTTATAGGGATTGCGCGCGAAAATTGCCCCCGCGGCTTCGTCGATTTCGCCAATCACATAAGGAGCAGCGGAGCTGCGTTGTGATCCCAACACCAGCTCGTTATAGCTGGTGACCGTCAGCCGCCGCGCTCGGTCGGTCCGATTCTGTAATCTCAACAGCGAGACTTTTACCGGGGCATCCATGGGCACAAAGAGAAGCAATTCCTGGGAAATGCCGTGGCTGATGTGCTCGATAACCGTATAACCTTGTCCGTGCCGAACCAGATACGGCTGGGCTTCGCGCACTGGCAGCGGCGTGGATGTCCAAAAGGCGCCCGTTTCCTCATCACGTATGTAGATTGCTTCGCCGGGCGGATCGCTGACGGCGTCGTTGGACCAGGGAATCAAACGATTCTCGTGGCTGTTCATGGACCAGGTGAAACCCGACCCTGTCTCAGTCACCTGGAAACCAAAATCCAATTTATTGGCAATGATGTTGGACCACGGCGCCGGCGTCCATTGACCTTCGCCGAGCGCGGTAACATATTCGCGCCCGCCCTCGCTGAACCCTCCCAGCCCGTTAAAGAAGGAAAGCTTTGGCGGCGTAAGCACAGGCTCTGGATAGTTGCGCGAAGGCGCGCGCGGCACAAAGGGTTCGGGGGGCAAATCCTCAGCCGGCCGGCGTACGAGTTGTTCCTGAAGCGAGCCTCGCTCGGTAACAAAAACAGCGCGCGCAACTGCATGCAGAAGAATCTTGTCGGCCTCGGGCATCAGATCGGCGCGGCGAAGGTAAACGCCACCCGGCTTGTCCTGCAGACCCTGTAACCCTGTGGTGCGCACCAACGTTTGCAGCTCGTCCTGAAGTGATTGGGCGTAGCTTGCGGGATGATCATTCAGAATTACTAAATCGAAGCGCAGACCTTTAAGGTGGAGGTATTCATGCGCGCGCAAGATTTGACGCGCCATGCCTACGTCATCCTCCTTGTTGATGCGCACCAGCACTATCGGCAGGTCGCCGCTGATTCCATAAGGCCAAAGGTTTGATTGGGCTTGCGTATTAAGCGCCAGCACGTGCGGACGTGGCCTGAGGGAAGGATCTGAATAGAGCACCCGCCCGGCCAGTCGTTGGAATAGATGGGCCTCTTCGGAGTCTATGTTCAGGTGGCTCATCTCCACTTGCGCTCTGGTCCACGCCAGCCGCGCTTCGCGCTCGAAAATATGCGGGTCGTGATACTTGTCGGCGAGCGCAGTCGCCTCATCGCGCGAGCGCGCGACGGCCGTGGCGAAAGAGACCTGCGCGGTCTCATTCGGCATCAAACGCATGCGACAGCGAAGGCTGAAGACGGGATCGAGCACTGCGCCGGTTGTATTCGACAGCGGCCGATCCTCCATCACGGCGATCGGGTCGGCCGGCGTATGGCCGCGACCAACGAAGCGCGCCCGGTCAGTCTCGTATTGCACCACGCCAATCGTTTCTCCGGTCGTGGCGATCACATGTACGCCCCAGATGGGCTCGTCAGTGGCGGAGCGCTGGCGCCGGTGGGCCAGCAGTGCGCTTTCCGCGGCGAAGAACTCCGTCTCGACAAAAAGATTGCTGAAGGCGGGATGCGCTGCATCAGCGGGCGCGGACGCCAGTACGATTTCGCTATAGCTGGTTAGCTCGATCTCGCGGGGGCGGGAAGAATTATTTGCTACCGACACGCGGCGCAGTTCGGCATTGTCTTCGGCGGAAAC
>JBDUCF010000197.1:0-5540 GCA_040003545.1 Pyrinomonadaceae bacterium
ACGCTCGAAGGTCTGAAATTAACCGCCAAAACAGTTTGCGGACTGTAATCATCAAGGGCCGAGATGCGCTCATTGGTTGCGTTCACACCTGCCACTGCTGAATCGGCAGTATCCTGAGCCGCCCTTGCGCCACCCTTGGCCGTATTTGCTACTGCCGAAAGTTCCTCTAATTGTCCGGAGAGACGCTGTGCATTTTGTTCAACCTGAGACAGTTTGCTTTCAGTCGTGTTGGCACGGTCCTCGAGCGGTGCGGCGCGTGATTCAACTGCGCGCGCTACCCGGAGGTCTGATTCATTGAACCTGACTTTCTCGGCCACGAGGTCGCCGGAAGCGTTGCCACGGCCCTCTACTTCCAGGTTAAGACCGCGCTGGATTTGAGTTTGAGCATAATTTGATCCACTACGCAGAAATCCACCATTGGCCTTGACGCTGGTTCTGTCGTCCAAACGTACGACTGTATCTACTCCATTGCTGTCGCGAACCACGAACGTATCGGCGTCACGTCGAGTGACCACACCTTTGATTTTCACCTTTTGGCCGCTGGCGACGGTCCGCGAACCTGCCGTACTCGTCGTCGTCTGGGCCAGAACGATGGCGCCGGAAAAGGCCACCAGGAAGACCGCGAGCACGAGCGAGGAAAACATCCTAAGCTTCGGGATTGCCATAAATAACTCTCTCCTTATCTTCTGAAAGATGGACGGCTCACTTCCGCGAGCCTCTAATCGAATAACCATATGACGAACATTCTTTATGAAGTGTTGTCCGCCACCCTGAGCGTAGGTAACAAAGCATCACTTCTTAACCTTCTGCCGAAGCTAAGTCAAGCAGTTAACGGGCGTGATAATATTGATCATATAAATGCCACTCGATCGCAATAACCGGGTACGCTTCAAGCAGGTTCGCGGTGATAAACCTAACCTAAGGTCCATCAGCGCGAGTTAACAAAAAGTTAGCAGTTTAGTGTTCCGGCTTTAGTGGCCACGCTTCCAAGCCACCAAACGACAGTGGGCCAGTTTGGGTTGTTGTATCGAATAACGCTGAAAGCGTTCGCTAATTTCAGCCCAGGGTTGCGCTCTGGCAACCCTGGGAAAGGAATCTCGTTGGTCCTCCACGCAACTCTGAAAGAGTTGCGTCCCGGTTCGCGGAACAAGAAGCATCGCAACTCTTTCAGAGTTGCGAAAGTCCATGTGGGGGCTTGTAAGCCCAGGGTTTCAAAGCAAACACTTCCACCCCACGCGGGCTGCCCGCGTGGGGACCCCGGCCTGGGCTAAAATTAGCGAACGCTTTCAGCGTTATTCGTCGCACGTTGAGTCCACACAATCTCTTCAGCCCAGGAGAAATTAGTCTAGCTTGTTAATAAATACTCTTAGGGTTGAAACTCCCCTGCCTCCAACTGCTCCTTAACATAAGCGAGAAAGCGTTCGGCGTCAGCGCCGTCGATTACGCGGTGATCGAAGCTCAGTGCAAAATAAGCCATCCACCGGATTGCGATGTAGTCGTCTCCCTCAGCCGTAGTCAAGACTTTGGTTCGCTTCTCGATCTTACCCACGCCGAGGATTGCGAGTTGTGGCTGATTGATAATTGGAGTGCCAAACAGTCCGCCAAATACGCCCGGATTTGTAATAGTAAATGTACCGCCGCCTACCTCGTCCGGCTTCAGCTGCTTGGTGCGCGCGCGATCCGCCAGATCATTTGCCGCTCTCGCCAGTCCGGCGATGCTCAGGTCGTCGGCCCGCTTGATCACCGGCACGATCAAACCCGCATCCAGCGCGACTGCCATTCCCAGGTTAATGTCGCGCTTGTAGATGATTTGATCTCCACTTACCTGCGCATTGAAGATTGGGAATTTCCGTAAGGCATTGTTTACCGCCTGAAAGATAAACGGCATGTAGGTGAGCTTTGTGCCTGTTCGTTCCTCAAACGACTTCTTGTTTTGCTCGCGCAGTTTTGCAATGCGGCTCAGGTCGATTTCATAAACGGTGGTGACGTGTGCTGAAGTGCGACGCGACTGCACCATGTGTTCCGAAATCTTCTTTCGCATGATCGTCATCTGCTCGATACGATCTCCCTCGGAGGGTTTGACGGGAGAAGGAGCCGGAGCTGCAACACTTGCTTTGCCGACGGCAGGCGACGTCGGAACGGTTACGGCTGATGACGCTGCCGGCGCGGCTGATCGCTGTCCCGAGACAGTCGAAGATCCGGATTCAATAAAACTTAAAATGTCGTTCTTGGTTACCCGACCGCTTAAGCCGGTTCCTTCAAGGCTGGCAATGTCAACTCCATGCTCCTGAGCAATCTTGCGGACCAGGGGACTCGATTTGGTGCGACGCAACTCTTCAGCAGAGGCTGTCGCGCCGTTGTCCCCCGATTGAGAACCTGGCGCCCCTTTGGCAGGCTCCGCGGTTTGGTCAGGCTTTGCAGTCTGCGAAGCATCCGCAGCTGAGGCTGTGGTGTCCGGGGGTTGCTGGTCAGCGACAGTTTCCTTTGGCGCAGCAGCTTTTAGTCCGGGCGCCGCCGCCTTCGATCCGTCTGCGCCGTCCGCCTGGTCCACTTCAGTTCCCGTAGCTGCGGAAGCGGCCGTTTGAGCAGGTAAACTCGCTGGCTCCGTCGTAAGCGGTTTCGCTTGTTGCGGCGATTCTTCTATTTGCTCTTTCGGTGGCTCCGTCTTCGCCACGGCATCCTCTGCCGTTGGAACCGCCTCTTTCGCCTCAATTCCTGCTGAAGCACTATCAAGAACTGCGACGGTGGTGTTTACTTCCACGGTGTCGCCTTCCTTAAAACGGATTTCGGTTAACGTGCCTGCCGCCGGTGATGGGATTTCCGCATCAACCTTGTCCGTTGATATCTCAAACAGTGGCTCGTCGCGGTCGACGTGGTCTCCGACCTGCTTGAACCACTTGGTGATCGTTCCCTCTGCGATGGATTCACCCATCTGCGGCATTACAACTTCTGTTGCCATAAGTGCTCCGATTCTAGCCTTTCAATTCTGACATCGACATCATTTAGATTTGAAATTTGAGATCTCAGATTTGAGTTCTGAAATCTGAAATGGGTTCTGAGATCTGAGATCACAAACTAAATCAATAAGCGGCCAGCTTCCGCGCCGCATCCAACACATCTTTCGTCTGTGGCAAATAGTAATCTTCCAACGGCGGCGAATACGGCACCGGGGTATCGAGTGACGCAACCCGAAGAACAGGCGCGTCTAGCCATTCGAATGCTTCTTCCGCAATGATAGCCGCAATCTCGCCGCCAATGCCGCCTGTGCGCGAGGCCTCATGTAACACGATTGCTTTATTGGTCTTCTTCACGCTCGCCAGAATTGCCGGCTTGTCCAGAGGCGCCAGGGTGCGCAGATCGATCACCTCAACATCCAGGCCTTCTTTCTCGAGCTCTTCCGCCGCGTCGAGTGCCGTCAAGACCATGGCGCCAAACGTGATGATCGTCAGATCGCGGCCTTCACGTGCCGTTCGCGCCTTGCCGATTTCAACGATGTAATCATCCACCGGCAACTCTTCGCGCAGACGCGGCAAGCGATAAAGTTTTTTATGCTCAAAAAACAAAACTGGATCGGGATCACGAATCGCTGCCTTAATCAGGCCCTTCGCATCGTAGGCGGTGGACGGCTCGACGATCTTTAGCCCGGCGGTGTTTAGGAAAAACGCCTCAGCATTCAACGAATGAAAAGGCCCTGAGCGCACCCCCGAACCGCAGGGACCACGAAACACGGCTGGAATATTCGCGCCCCAGCGGTAACGGCACTTCGCCGCATAGTTCGTCAGCAAATCGAAACCCGCCGAGATAAAGTCGATAAACTGAAACTCGGCCACGGCCTTCATTCCCATCAGTCCGGCCCCGCAAGCCGCACCCACAATCGCCGCTTCAGAAATCGGCGTGTCAATTACGCGTCCTGATCCAAACTCATCAATCAGGCCGTCGGTAACCTTGAATGCGCCTCCGTAAGCGCCCACATCTTCGCCGATAACAAAAACCGTCGGGTCGCGTTCCATCTCTTCCCAGATACCCTGGCGAATGGCTTCAATTAGCGTAGCTTGGCCGCCTCGCTCGGGTCGCGCAGACTTGTGCTCTTTCTTGGTCGCTGCGGGGGTGCTAGTAGCGGGGATCGCGCTGACCGCCGGAACCGCGCTGACCGCCGCAGCCGTGCTAACAGCCGGAACCGCGCTGACCGCTGGGGCCATGCCGTCAGCTGACGCCGTGCTACCTGCAGGACTTTGATCTTTGGTCTTGGGCACTAGTCTTTGTATTTTTAAAGACCCGGAGTTTAAAGTCGGTTTGGAGTTCATTCGATCTCAATCCCCCGTTCCTTCGCAATGCCGCGCGCCTTCATGACGACATCGTCATCCACAGTTTCCGCTCCGCCGGTCGATCCTAGTACCTCCTCGACCGACCGTCCCAACGCGATAGCCAGTTTCTCATTGCTTCCCTCGAAGCCCGCGTCTCGCAATCGTTTCAGTAAAGCTCTGCCTCGGCTTCGCTTGTTCCCTGATCGTCAACTGAATTCTCGTTGTTACCCATTTTGTGCTCCCCTGGCCTTTTTGACTCGCGCCAGAACAAACCACTTGTTTAGAAAGCGGACTTGTCCGCCGTCGCACCCAGCCGGACAAGTCCGGTCTCTAAACATTTCTTGCAGTGAGCTGCTTTCAATTCTTCAAAACTTCCGGCTGCAATGCGGGCGGCACGATGTTGTTATCAAAAACTCCGTAGGCAGCCTGCTCCGCTTCTGGCATCGGCGAAGATTCTGCCCAGGCGCAGTCTTCTTCGATCTCGCGCAACACGTCGGCGGTTATCTCTTCGAGTTTTTCTTTGGTGGCGACGTTCTGTTCCAGTAGATGCCTTTCATAACGATCAACCGGATCGTTATGCTTCTCCCACCACTCGATTTCGCCGGCCGGAACATAACGCTGATCGTCGTGTTCAGCGTGGCCCCGTCGCCGGTAGGTTTTAGCTTCAATCAAGACCGCGCCTCCGCCCCCACGCGCAAACTCGGCCGCGCTCTTCGTGGCTTCGTAACAGGCGATGACGTCGTTACCGTCCACGATAGAAGCAGGGATGTTATAGCCCGCGGCCTTCTCAGCAAGATCCCCGACCGCAGTCTGCAACGATGTGGGCGTCGAATAAGCGTAATGGTTGTGTTCCGCGATAATGATCAGCGGCAGCTTCTGGACCGCGGCAAAATTTAGTCCTTCGTGAAATGCGCCGGTGCTCATGCCACCGTCGCCAATGTAGGCGACAGCGACAATCTTTTTCTCCTGCATGCGAGCCGCGAGCAACACACCGGTCATCACCGGGATCATGTCGCCGAGATGCGATATTGGACCAATGAAGCCCTTCTCCATGTCGCCGAAGTGAATGTTAAGGTCGCGGCCACCGGATGGTCCCCATGCCTTGGCCATGTACTGCGCGAAGACGTCGCGTGGCCGAATCCCTTTCACCAGCACCGCGCCGAGATCTCTAATTAAGGGCGTAACGAAATCCCCGGACTCAAGCGCATAAGCACTTCCGACTGCCGTAGCTTCCTG
>JBDUCF010000198.1:0-5533 GCA_040003545.1 Pyrinomonadaceae bacterium
CGATCAGCTTGCCGAACTCCAGCGCCAGCGCAGTGAAGAAGGCTTCGCTCTGCATATTCGCGGGCAGCCCGCGCAACTCCCTGACCTCTGGGCGGGAGAAGAAGCGCTCCGCAATTTCTTCGGCAGCAAACTCAGACCTAATGAATTCGATATCGACCCCAATCGCCAGGTTGCGAGTTACGGCAATCAGAGCGAGCTCATGCGCATGCGACAGATTGAAGCTGAGTTCACTGGATGCGGGCTCGCCAAACAGCGCAGGCTTTCCATAATTGGAATAACTGAAGCTTAATTCCGTGGGA
Organism: Pyrinomonadaceae bacterium; assembly: GCA_040003545.1. Lineage (GTDB taxonomy): Bacteria > Acidobacteriota > Blastocatellia > Pyrinomonadales > Pyrinomonadaceae > DASXRU01. The sequence continues at coordinate 300 of JBDUCF010000198.1, forward strand.
TTCTTCTTAAGATACCCGCTCAGGATTATCCGCAACGAGCCGCGCGCGATGATGAAATGATTACGATCTCTTTCAAAATGGAAGCGATCGGCCCGGGCACATTCATCCGGACTAAGCGTGGACCGCATTTCCGGCACCCGAGATTCATTCAAGGCGACGCGCCAGACGTGAACTTCATGTTCGGAGGCAACTACCTCTCGCGGTGGCGAGTCCCAGTTCAGCGAACAGTCCAGCGATTTATTTTCCATTAGACTGAGAACGCCGATCTGCCACGTGCTTCATGCCGCGACCTCCAGATCACGAGAGTGCTGCGGGCTCTTATCGGCGAGGCACGCGCTGATCTCCCGCGCCAGGTGTTCGACAAAAGGTTCCTTGATGATATTCAGATGAGTTCCCGGCAACTCGCGAATCTCGACGCCGCCGGCGGCCAGCACTTCCCATCCGTCAACCGCGTCGTGGCCCGTATTGAGATCTTCGCTGGCCCAGAAAAGCGTCACCCTGCCCGGATACACTTTAGGAACGTATTCACGCGCGGCCAGGTAATTAAACTGTTCGACGTTTCTGAGAACTCGCGGCAGCACCCGTCCACTCTTGCGGAAAAAATGGTAGAGAGTCTGCCAGGTTTTGATTTTGATCTTCGCCGGCCCATACGTGGATTTCTCACCCAGGTACTTAAGCTTTTCTATAGGTCCCATTGTCCGCAGGTTTCGCAGGTGCGCGCGCAGCTTATTCTTCATTCGCGGCACCGCGAGTTCCGACGTCGATTTCGCGAGCAGCTTCTGATATCCGAGAGGGTATGTATCCATCATGGCTAGCAAGCTCACCTCATGTCCCTGCTCGCTAAGTTGGCGGGCCATCTCGAAAGCGACAACCCCTCCGAACGATCGTCCGCCGATTTGATATGGCCCGGCCGGCTGCACTGCCTGAATCTCCCTGATATAACTCGCGGCCATTTCCTCGATCGGGATATATGTGAACTGAGTGCCGTCCAACCCATGGGCCTGTAACGCGTAAAATGGTTGTTCTTCTCCGAGATGCTTCGCCAGAGCATTGTACTCCAGCACATTTCCACCCACGGCGTGAATGGCGAAGAAAGGCCGTCGGGTCCCATTCGGCTGAATAGCTACCAGCGGAGACCAATCGGCAGTCCAGCCGTTCTGACAAAGAGCGGCAGCAAGTCTTTCAATCGTCGGCGCCTGGAATAGCGTCGCCAGCGGGAGCTCTTCGCCGAAAACTTTCTTGATTTGCGCAAACAGCCGCACTGCCAGAAGCGAGTGGCCGCCCAGATCGAAGAAGTCGTCTTTGATGCTCACCTTTTCCAGATGAAGAACCTGAGTCCAGATTTTTGCCAGCTTTCGCTCGGCATCTGTGCCGGGAGGAATGAAAGCTTTTTCGCTCTGTGATGATTGCGCCTCCGGCGCCGGCAGGGCCTTTCGATCCACTTTGCCATTTGGAGTCAGAGGGAATCTGCTCAGCGGCACAAAGGCCGACGGCACCATAAATGCCGGCAGCTTCTGCTTCAAGTGATTCCGCAAATCATCGGCGCTAAACTCTCCGGCGTGCCTGGCTATAAGGTATGCAATCAGACGCCGATCGCCGGATGAATCGCCGCGCGCGATGACGACGCTCTCGCGCACGGATGGATGTTGGTTTAGGGCGGCTTCGATTTCTCCCGGCTCGACGCGAAAGCCGCGGACCTTGACCTGATCGTCGATGCGTCCGGCATATTCAATGTTCCCGTCGGGAAGGTAACGGGCCAGGTCCCCTGTCTTGTAGAGCCGCTGGCCGGCCCGCCGGCTAAAAGGATCAGCTATGAATCTCTCCGCCGTCAGCTCCGGACGATTTAGATAACCGCGGGCCAGGCCGCTGCCGCCCAGGTGCAGCTCGCCTACCACTCCGCTGGGAACCGGTTGCAGCGACCCATCCAGAACATAAGCCCTGGCGTTTCGCACCGGCTTGCCGATGGGCACTTCGCGCAGTGGCCCGGCAGTAGAAGATGATGTTGGTTCCCAGAGCGTAGCTACGATCGTAGCTTCGGTTGGACCATAGGTATTAAGCAGGCGAACCTCTGGGCCAAAACGTTTTTGCCATTGGGCCAGCCGATCGGGCAGCGCTCGCTCGCCGCCGATAATCACCAGACGCAGAGATGGCGGCAGCTCCAGGTTCTCAGCCTCGATCTGGGTTACCATTTCGTGCCAATAAGCGGTCGGCAGATCGAGCACTGTAATGGCCCAATCGCCGCACAGTTGTAAAAAACCCGTGACGGACGCAAGCATCTCGTCCGTGCGCAACACGAGTTTTGCGCCGCGCGTCAAACAGGGAAAAATCTCTTCGGCGCTGGTATCAAAATTGAGCGACGCAAACTGCAGCACGCGGTCTCCATGGCCTAACCCGAATTCGACTGCGGCGTTCTCGACGTAATTAACCAGTGACGAATGTTGGACCATTACGCCTTTGGGCTGACCGGTTGAACCAGACGTGTAAATAACGTAGGCAAGATTCTCGGCTTGCGTCACCCGCGCCGGATTTTCTTCTTCACCTTTCGTGATGCGTTCCCAATCAGTATCGATACACACCATCGTGGCGCTGGAGGAAGGCAGAAGCGCCAGATGCCGCTGTCGCGTTAACAGCACCGGCACCTTCGCATCGTCCATCATTAACTTCAGCCGCTCCCGCGGGTACGCCGGATCCAGCGGCACGTAAGCGCCACCGGCTTTCAGGATCCCCAGTAGGCCGACGATCATTTCAATCGAGCGTTCCATGCAGATGCCGACCAACACTTCCGGACCGACACCCAGAGCGCGCAGGTGATGGGCCAAACGATTAGCGCGGCTGTTCAACTCGGCATAAGTCAGTTTTTCCTTTTCGTGGATCACTGCAACCGCTGCCGGCGTGCGCTCGACCTGTGCTTCAAAGAGTTCCTGAATACAGTGTCCCGTCGCGGATTCGCTCGTCGTGTCGGCTGATTCAGCAAACACCTCTTGTTCTTCGTTTGTCAGAAGTTGCATTGCCGAAAGTGTCCCTGCGGGATTTTCGGCAACCTTTTCCAGCAGCAGCCGAAAACGCTCGGCCATCAGGGCAATCGTCCTCGAATTGAACAATTCGCTTTTGTATTCGAACCAGCAGTGCATGCCGTCTGCCATTTCGCGCAGCTCCAAAGTCAGATCAAGAGGCGCAGGGGCGCCGTGAACTTCTTCGGGAGTTATCGACAGTCCGCTCGGCCGCAGGTTTGCCTTTGGTGCATTCTGAAAAATGAACATCACCTGAAACAGTGGCGGTTGTGTAAGGCTGCGTTCCGGCTGCAGCTCTTCGACCAGGCGCTCAAACGGTAGATCCTGATGCGCATAAGCACCCAGGGCAACGTCGCGAACGCGGCGCAGCAACTCGTTGAAGGTGGGATTGCCGGAAAGGTCCGTACGCAGCACCAGAGTATTGATGAAGTAACCGATCAGCCCTTCAGTTTCCGCGCGATTGCGGCCGGCGATGGGGGAACCCACGACGATGTCGTTCTGTCCCGTGTATCGCGCCAGCAGATACTGGAACGCCGCCAACAGCGTCATGAAAACTGTCGCGCCTTCGTGTTGGCCAACGGTTGCAAGTTTCTTGATCAGCTCAGGAGGCAACACAATCTTTTCGCGCGCCCCTTTATTAGTTGGGAGTGCAGGTCGGGGATGATCAGTTGGCAACTCGAGCATCCGCGGCGCTTCGCTCAATCGCTGTTTCCAGTACGAAAGCTGTTTCTCGAGTACGTCGCCCTGCATCCAGTTGCGCTGCCAGATGGCAAAATCGGGGTATTGAATCATTAGTGGCGGGAGCGCCGGGCCTCGCCCGGTGGCAAAATCCTCGTAGAGCGCGGAAAGCTCATTGAAGAGAATTCCCATGGACCAATCGTCGGCAACTACATGATGCATCACCAGCAGAAGAATGTGCTCCTCCTCGTCGAGACGTATCAGCACTCCGCGAATTAGAGGTCCATTGACGAGGTCGAACGGTATGTGCGCCTGTTCTGTCAGGGTTTGCGCCGCCGCCGTTTCCCGATCAGACGCACCAATTCTGCCGACATCGATTATCTTCAGGTCCATGGTCCGGCTGGCCGCGATCAACTGCAGGGGCTCTTCATCCAGTGAAGCAAGCGTAGTGCGCAATGCTTCATGTCGCTCAATGATTTCGTTCAGCGCCTGTTGTAACGCGGTTACCTTAAGCGCCCCCCGCAGGCGCACCGCCCGGTAGATGTTGTAGAGCGATGTATTCGGATTTAGTTGGTTGAGGAACCAGAAGCTTTGTTGACCGAAGGAAAGGGGCGCACTGCCGTTGCGCGAAAATGGTTTGATTTCCGGCGACAACGAAGTGCCAGCACCTTGCAAGCCTGCTTCGATGCTTTGGCAGAGTCCAGTCACGGTGGGCGCCTCAAACAAAGCGCGCAACGGCAACTGGACCTGAAAAGTTTGCAGTATTCGGGAAATAACTTGCGTGGCCAGCAGTGAATGTCCTCCCAGCTCGAAGAAGTTATCCTCAACGCCCACGGCCTCCAGTCGAAGAACGTCAGCCCAAATTCCGGCTAATAATTTCTCGTCCTTCGTGCGGGGCGGAACAAAGTAAGCTTTGTTCGCCGCCGAAAGGTCGGGCGCGGGCAGCGCGCGACGATTCACCTTGCCGTTAGGCGTCAGGGGCAGTTCGTCAAGGGGCACGAAAGCCGAGGGCACCATGTAATCCGGCAACTGGCCCTTGATATGCTCGCGAAGTTTGGTAACGCTCACCTCAGTTTCAGGTGTGGAAACGAAGTATGCCACCAGAGACTTGTCTCCGGGCACGTCTTCCCGCGCGATCACCACACTGTGCCGCACCGCAGGATGTTGGGCCAACACCGCCTCGATCTCGCCCAGTTCAATGCGAAAACCGCGCACCTTTACCTGATCGTCAGTGCGGCCCAGACACTGGATATCGCCGTTCGACAGGTAACGCGCCAGGTCGCCGGTTCGATAGAGTCGTCGCCCCGGCTGAGGGCTGAATGGATCGGGAATGAACTTCTCCGCCGTCAGCTCAGTGCGATTAAGATAGCCGCGAGCCAGTCCATCGCCGCCAATATAAAGCTCTCCCGGCGCGCCAATCGGAACCGGATTCAGACTCTGATCCAGTATGAACATCTGCGTGTTGGCGATGGGCCGGCCGATGGAGATGGGACCATCTTCGGTTTCAATTCTGTGAATAGCGGACCAGATCGTAGTTTCGGTGGG
>JBDUCF010000199.1:0-5514 GCA_040003545.1 Pyrinomonadaceae bacterium
TTTGTCGTTTCCGCGGACGCCCACGCGCAATTGCACCTCCGCCAAATCCGCGGAGGGAGTTCCTGCCAATGGACCATGCGTCGCGTTTGCGCCCACAAACTCAGTCAGTACCTGATCGAAGCGAAGACCAAGTCGATCCAGTCGCGCTCGCAGGATCTTGTCAGCCGCCTGCGCCTTGTCATATGCCTCGGGCCAGGAGTAAACCAGAGTGCCGACCGCCTTGTAGCCGGCTGAGTAACTGATCGACACTTTGAAAAACTCAGTAGCTGGTCGCCCCCTGATACCATAGACGCGAACACGGTCGCGGCCCTCGTATTCGAGACGCACGGTAGTGAAATCCGCAACGCAATCCGGTGTAATGTATTCGCGAGGATCGCCCATCTCATAAACCAGTTGTTCTTTGATGGAGGGAATAATTACCCATCCGCCGGTGCGTTCATGTTTTGTAACAACAAAGGCGCCATCGGGAGCTGCCTCGACAATTGGGAAACCCACTCTGGCGAGATTGGGAACGCTGCGCCACTCGTACTGGCAGTTTCCGCCGGAAGCCTGCGCGCCGCATTCGATAATATGACCGGCGATGGTGCCGGCAGCCAGCCTGTCCCAATCGTCTATGGGCCAACCAAACTCGTGAATCATTGGAGCGAGTGTCAGGCTGGTATCCGTCGCGCGACCGGTAATGACGATCTGGGCTCCCTTATCAAGCGCTTCGACCAACGGGCGGGCGCCCAAATAGGCGTTGGCGCTTTGAATCCGATCGCGAACACTGGCCAGCGGCTCGCCGGTTTCCATGTTTCGCAGCTCTATGCCGCGCGCCAGCAAATCGTCGATGCGATCCAGGATGTCGTCGCCGGTAACGATGCCGATTCGTGTCTTTCCACTGAGCCCCAGGTCACGCGCAACCTCGCGCACGGCAGCGGCGCATGCGGGTACGTTCACGCCGCCCGCGTTGGCGGTAACGCGGATGTTGCGCTCGACGCAGGCGGGCAGAATCTGCTTCATCAGCGGTACAAAATCGCGCGCGTAGCCCGCATTCGGGTCGCGCGCGCGCTGCTTCTGCATGATCGACATCGTTACCTCTGCCAGATAGTCGAGCATCAGGTAGTCGATCGGCCCGCCCTCAACCTGCTGCACCGGCGCGTCAAGCAAGTCGCCCCAGAATCCCTGGCCTGCCGCAATCCGAATCTTCTCTTTCATCCTGCTGACATACCCCGTGCGTATCAAAGAAAGTGGCACAGACTTCAGTCTGTGTTCTATCTTTCACGAACCACGGACTGAAGTCTGTGCCACTTCAAACCAACGAAGGCGGCAAGACGAATGGTCCCAGGTGCGGCCCGTCGTAATTCAAGCTGACACGCAATGCCAATTCAAGCGCGTCACGCGTGTTCTCAGGAATAATCACCGCATCTACAAAACCGCGCGCCGCCGCATATTTCGCGTCCAGCTCTCGCTCATAAGTCTGCCGAACTTTCTCGATTTCTGCGTGCAACTCCGGGCCACCTTCTTTTCCGGCGAGCTTTAGTTTGTCCAACTCCGTGCCAAACACTGCCTGGACGGCGGAATCACCGTCCATGACACCCATACGGCCGGTGGGCCAACTGAAAATGAAATCGGGATCGAAGCCCTGGCCGGCCATGGCGTAGTAACCGGCTCCCGAAGCGTGATTGATCGTCAAAACAATCTTCGGCACGATCGCGGTGGCCATTGCTTCAACGAAGCGGGCCCCGGCACGAATGATGCCCGAATGCTCTGCCTCGCTACCTACCATGAAACCGGAAACATCCTGAATAAATAGAAGCGGCGTCTTGTGCCGGTTGCAGTTCTCTATAAAGTAAGCAACCTTCTCGGCCGAGCCGGTATAGATAATGCCGCCGAACTTCGGCGCGCCGCCGGCAGCTTCGCGAAACATGCCGCGATTGTTTGCGATCACGCCCACATGGATGCCGCGAACGCGCGCGTGGCCCGTAATCATCTCTTTCGCGTAGTCCGCCTGGAACTCGTCCAGATGTCCACCGTCCAGGATGCAGTCGAGCATGGCGCGGATGTCGTAAGGCTGGCGATGGTCTTCAGGAAGGATGTCGTAAAGACTGGCGGCGGGGCGTGCTGCTTCCACGCTTTCCGTAATCGAGACTGCACTTGGGGGCTTGACGGGAAGTTCGGACACGAACTCCCTGATCTTTGCGACACAAGCGTCGTCATTCTCGACCCGGTAATGCGCGACGCCTGAAACGGCGTTGTGCGTGCGCGCCCCACCCAAAGCCTCGTTATCAATCGTCTGTCCGGTTGCGCCCTTAACCAGATTCGCGCCGCCTAGTCCCATGAATGAAGTGCCTTCGACCATCACGATCATGTCCGAAAGCGCGGGCAGATAAGCGCCACCGGCTATGCAAGGACCCATGACTGCGGAAATCTGCGGCACCTTCAAATAACGGCGCATGATCGAGTTGTAATAAAAGATTCGCGCCGCGCCATATTGTCCGGGGAAAACACCGCCCTGGTAGGGGAGATTCACGCCTGCCGAATCAACCAAATAGATGATTGGTACGTGCGAACGCATGGCCACTTCCTGCGCGCGCAGAATCTTCTTGATCGTCTCCGGCCACCACGAACCGGCTTTTACGGTTGCGTCATTTGCTACGACGACGACTTCGCGCCCGTTCACGCGACCGGTGGTCGTGACCACCCCAGCAGCCGGCGCTCCGCCATCATATTGATCGTAGGCAACGAGCAGGCCAAGTTCCTGCGCATATTCAGCCTTGTCAAAGAGCAATCCAATTCTCTCGCGCGCCGTCAGCTTGCCTTGCTTGTGCTGGCGCTCAGTTTTTTCGGGACCGCCGCCCTGACGAAGCTTCGCTTCCAGTTCCTGCAGCTCCGCCACAAGATGGCGTAAGCGCTTGCTGGAAGGTTTGGAAGCCGGTCGTGCTTCAAGCTTCTTCATGATTCAGACCGGCAGCGCTCGCCTTTGCTACTTGAAGCTCTTCCGGTTAAGCCGTTCAGTGTGATTGCCTATGTGATGCTTGCTGCGGGCTCAAAATATCACAGGCGGTAGGACAAAACAATTTGAATGGTGATGCAGGAATGGACAAACACTTTTAGAAGTGACTGGCGATTATTATTATTCATCATAGATGCCAAGCGGGAAGCCGATCCACATGACCGAGTCCGCCTTATTGCCAGAGTGCTTTGGCGAGGATGCCGGCGTTCAAGCCATCAGGAACACCCTCCAGGACCAGCACCCGCCGGCCGCGACGCTCCATCAGGACTCCGCCTTCAGACGTACGCCAGGAGCGCTGCGGAAATTCCGGGCTGGAGTTAGCGGCAAGATTATTCGCTGTGGCGTTGGCGTAGCGCAGCTTGGTCCGTTTGGTATAGGCGTCGAAGAATTCACCTGCGTCCTTTTCCGTGTCCCAAACGGAAAGCTGTGCCAAAAAGACGTTGCCGGCAATTGGTCCTTCGAACACCTCGTAGCGATCGCCACCCCAACCGGCGGCCGCGCGTTTCGACTCGGCGTTCGATTTCAGAAACTCATCGAGAATCAGGTAATAGTTCCATTCGCCATTCACATCGTAATCAACTCGCTTCCAACCCGTTCCCAGAATAGTTCTGACGTCCGGTAGAGTTACCTTTACTGGCGCCTCGTGGGCGGAAAACTTGTCGACATGCATTATCTGCTCGGTCGATTTGGGAAGGTCAGCGAACGCCCCTGAAACGCTGGCCCAGCCGCCACGCTTGTAAAGGTCCTGGGCCCACTGCCCGCCCTCGAGATAAGGAAACAGCAATGACTCGCGCAGAGCCCGAGGCGCGCGATCGAGTTGTTGAGTGGCGGCCATGCCCGCTTTCATCGACTTGAGAAACGCCAATGCACCCAGCGGGTTGTGCGCGATGTAAAGTGTCATGGCCAGGGTCGCATCGCCCTCGATGAGTGCGCGGGTAGCGATTTCCGCGTCCGAATCCCCTTTAGGCCAGTGCTCGAACCGCCGCAGATTGAAATGCTGATCCTGAAGGGCATGGGTCAGTTCATGCGCCATGACGGGCTTCTGGGCGTCCAGATCAATCCAGTCAGCAATGAAGAACTGTTTCGACTTAGGCTCGTAATACCCCGCGACCTGTTCGCCGAGCAATTTGACGAGAAATTCGCGGTAGTGAAAATCAGCCGGAGCGAGACCAAGCTTCTTCCAGGTAATCTCAGTGGCATGTATTTCCGCCGGAGTCACGTCCTCATTCAGGTTTTTGATAATCATGCGTTCGATGTCCGGCCGCGACTGTATTGCGCTTCGAACCGGACGCAGGATCGATAGCTTCCGGATTTCGCTGACCTCTTTCAAAACAGAGGCCGTAGCCGCAATCAGGGCGGGATTGCGCGCTGCGCGTGCCGTGACGGCCCTTCGCTGAGGCGAAGCGAGACCTGACGGTGTCCCTGTCACTAGTCCGGCCAGCAGCACTACTCCGACCATCAGGGCCGCGAATCGGAGTTTGATTTGCTTTGACATCCTTTACCTTTCGCTCTTATAGTCCGCTAAACGTTTACTTGATCCGGAGTTGACGCTGGGATTCATTCCAGGAGACTGGCTTTACGAATGCCGACACACCCGACCGACGAAGAAGCTCAAATTGGAGAATGGCACGAGACGCTGGTGCGTGTGCGTTACTCCGAAACCGACAAGATGGGAGTAGTTTATCACGCGAATTACCTCATCTGGTTCGAGATTGGACGCACTGAGTTTTGCCGGGCGCGCGGATTTTCATACCGGGCTATGGAAGAAGACGACAACGCTTTTCTGGTCGTGGCCGAGAGTTACTGCCGCTACAAAGCTCCTGCTTACTATGATGACGAGTTACTGATACGAACGCATATTACTGAGTTACGCAAGCGCTCTTTGCGCTTCGGTTACGAGGTCGTTCGTGCTTCGGACGGTCAGATAATAGCCGAAGGTGAAACCGGCCACGTAGTCACCGATGCAAATGGCCGGGTCCGCTCTTTTCCGGAGGGCTACTCGCAGGTTCTGATGTCCCCGCCGCCCATTGCCGCGTCGACACATAGCGGCGGTCTCGTCCCACCCGAAAGCGCGCCTGACTAAAATCAGCAGGCAGTCAGCAGCAGGCAGCTGGCAGTCACTGTTTGGTTAAAGAGTTAGCCAATCCGTTTATCAGCTTTCCAACCTCAGCCGACATCTCCATTATCTTACTAACTTCTGGTTCCCCAGCGTAACCGAGGCGTTCAGCTATGAGGATTTGCGTCTCAACTTCCCTTAACGATCCGTATGCAATCGAAAGGTAACGCGAGAAATCTCTATCAGATTTGCGCCCCTGCCCTTCCGCAATGTTTGATGGAATTGAAACTACGGCGCGTCTGATTTGACTAGTCAGACCATAGAGCTCTTCTTTCGGAAATTTCTTAGTGGATCTATATACCTCTTCCACCAAATCCATGGCTTTCTGCCAAGCGATTAGATCTCTGTAGTTACGTATTCTCATGTTTCTCCTTTGTGAGTATTGGTGAGAATTGCTAGCCGC
>JBDUCF010000200.1:0-5504 GCA_040003545.1 Pyrinomonadaceae bacterium
CGCCTTCGATAACGGCCTGGCCGCCGACTATTAAATCTCTTTCGTTAGTGCTCAATTTGTTACCCTTAGGACAGGTATTCCTGCCTGTCGTTTCTATCGTTTTCAAAGCAGACAGACAGGAATGTCTGTCCTACCAAACAAGAACGCCAGCGGTTTCGGCAGTCGCTGGTGTTTCGGAAACACGAGCAGCGACCGACGGGTATCACGCCGGCGTCGGAATACTTGTTAGTTGCTAGAGTCGATTCAGGACCATCTGTCTTGCTACTCCCTTTCAGCGCTCTTTCATTGCGCCGCTGGTGTTTCCGCTGGTGTCTCCGTGGGCTGCTTCTTGCCATAGCGGCGGTTGAAGCGGTCAACGCGTCCCGCCGTGTCAATCAGTTTCTGCTTGCCGGTAAAGAACGGATGGCACGCCGAGCAGATTTCCACGTGCAGGTCGTCTTTTCGCGTCGAGCGGGTCTTGAAAGTGTCCCCACAAGCGCAGGTAACAGTGATCTCGTGATATTCCGGATGAATTCCTGGTTTCATTTCTTCTGGCCTTCTTGGTTCTATGGATGTCAATCAACGTCGCATTTGCAACAAGATATGATACGGGGGCAGTCGTCCGAGGTCAAGTTTGCGTCGATGCGAAGAACGCTTCAGTTTGAAAACGGCATTGATACTCCCTGGGCTATGGCCGTCTTCAGACGGCTTTCCCGAAGGGTTATTAGACCAGCGCTTTGAGCGCTGGGATCAGCTGAGTAGGTTGACCATTAGCGCGCTTCCAGCGTGCTTCAATCAACCGCTGTAACATCGCGGGCAAAGTCACCGGAGGTAAGCCCGTTGAAACGGGCTTTCGAAATTCAGTGCGTCCGGACCGCCGGGCGTAAAACGCCCGGTCTAGTAACCCTGCGGGTAAGCCGCTTGAACGCGGCTCTAAAGAATGTTCGACTTCTCCCGCCACAGATCATACGCGCTCCTACTGCTGGAAATAGCATCGGCGCTGCGCATCGAACTCTGTTGACAACCTCCAATGTGCATGTTACAAAACCGTGTCCGTCCTTAATAAGTTTCCGTGCACTGATCGCGAAATGTTCGCGCCGGGCCACAAGCTTGAGCGCATTCCAGTCTAAGGGTGTATTAAGCGAAGCGTGATGGCCGACGAAGGTAAACCGCCAGAGACCGGTTCAACGCAAGAGACAGGGCCAGAACAGCCTACCGCACCGGAAGCAAAGGAAGCGCCTATCGCTTCCGCTGGTTCCCCCGGTTCTCCGTCACAATCCGACCAGGAAAAAGCAACGAAGATCGAGGAGGCAAAGGCCCGCGCCGCGGCGGCGAAGGATGCCCTGGCGGCACAGACCGCTCCGCCATCCGCGGTGACACCGCCCGCGGGCGCTGCTCCGGGACCTCCAAAGGCCCCGGTTAAGAAGAAGGAGGAAGGACCAAAACCGACAGATGCGGGGGCCCATCCATTAGTTAATAGACTCAGATCAGGTCTTGACGGTGCAATTCTCGAAGCATGGGAATTTCTCGGCCAACTTTCGATCCAAATTGATCCGGCGCGCGTGGTCCAGGTCTGCGAGGCGCTGAAGAACGACACGCAGACACCTTTCAATTATCTTTCCGATCTAACTTGCGTCCACTATCCCGATAACACGGAGGCGCCCTTCGAAGTTGTCTACAATCTCTATTCAATCTCAGCGAATGAGCGCGTGCGTTTGAATGCGACAGTGACCGCCGGCGAAGGACTTCAGAGTGTGACGGGCGTCTGGCCATCGGCAAACTGGCTGGAGCGTGAAGTATTCGACCTGTTTGGCGTCAACTTTATCAACCATCCCGATCTGCGCCGCATACTATTGCCGCCGGATTGGCAGGGCCATCCATTGAGGAAGGATTATCCGCTCGAGTTTGTCGAGAACGAATGGACCGAAAACCATCTGCCGGAGTTCACGGAAGTGCAGCGCGAACAGCTTGAACAGAGACGCGGCTACGGACTGGAGGTGCTTTCCGTTCCCGCAGAGCGCCAGATGCGCGAGATATTTATCGGCGGCAAAGAAGTGATGCCAAAAGACAAGTGAACCGGGAACCGTAAACAGTAAATAGATGGAGTGCTTCGTCGCCGACGTTTCTGTTCACGATTTACGGTTCACAGTTGACGGTTCTTTATGACACCAAAAGAGATTGCCGCCCATTACGATGCGAAGGTTTTTGAGACGCCCGAAGCGGCAAAAGTGGCAGGCTTCGTGTTGATGGAAACAATGCGCCCGCGAAATGTTTGGAACAAAGCGAGCGCGGCCCAGGCGGTCACGCTGCAGCTTGTCGAGAAACGAACTAAAGGCGAAGTAGCTGAAATAGGTTTGGTGATAGAACCGTGGAGTATTACCGGCTGCTATAAACCGTCGGAGGCGGCAGTTCCCGCGGCCTAATATGACAGATTTATACCGCGAAGCGGTTACGACCTCCAGCCCAACGTTGCCGCTCGGCGGCTACGTTGGGTATGGGCGTATGAAACAGGACACAACCCCATCGGGGTTGAGCCGAACTGAAATTCGATACCCAGGGTAGCCGAGGCAACCCGGGGCTGGAGGTCATAACCGCTTCGCGGTAATTAATCAGAGCTTCTCGAAGTTCGACCAACTGAATTATGCATCAAGTAGAGATCGCAACCACTAGAGAGACGCTGCTCGATAGCCCCGAGATGACACTAAACATGGGGCCGCAGCACCCTTCGACCCACGGCGTGTTGCGGGTGGTGCTGAAGCTCGACGGCGAAACTGTGATTGACGTGGATTGCGATATCGGTTTTCTGCATCGAGGGATGGAGAAGATTGCGGAGAACCGGACGTATCCCATGATCGCTCCTTACTGGGACCGGCTGGATTACATCGCGGCTGTCTCTAACGGTCTGGTTTGGGTGGAAACTGTCGAGCAGATGATGGGCCTGGATGTGCCCCGGCGCGCTCATTACCTTCGCACAATTCTGACTGAGCTGAACCGCATAGCTTCACACCTGCTTTGGCTGGCAACGCATGCGCTGGACATCGGCGCGGTGACGGTCTTGCTGTGGGCCCTGCGCGAACGAGAAGAGATTCTAAAGATTTTTGAGCGCCAGTTTGGAGCGCGGCTTACCTGTCACGCCTGGCGTATTGGCGGCATGCCCAACGATGCTTACGACGGCTTTGAAGCAGACGTTCGACAGTTCACGGACAACTTCCCGAAACGCCTCGATGAATACGAGACTGTGCTTTCGGAGAATCGTATCTGGTTGAGTCGCACAGTCGGTGTTGGGGTAATCTCCGGCGCCGAAGCCATTGCCATTGGCCTGTCGGGCCCGGCGTTGCGCGGCTCAGGTGTGGCCTGGGACATCCGCAAAGCCAGACCATACGCCGCCTACGCAGACATGGATTTTGAAGTGCCGCTGGGCGAGAACGGCGACACCTATGATCGTTATCTGGTCCGTCTCGAAGAAATGCGGCAATCCCGGCGCATCGCCCGGCAGGCGATTGATAACCTTCCGGACGGTCCGGTCAACGCCAAAGTGCCGAAGGTAGTTAAACCACCGGTGGGTGATTACTATCATTCGATTGAAGGACCGAAGGGCGAGATCGGATGCTATCTCGTCTCCGATGGCACCGCCCAGCCATGGCGGGTGCGCGTGCGGCCGCCTTCGATGATCAACCTGCAGGCCCTGCGGCAGATGTGCATTGGCCACCTGGTGGCGGATGTGGTGGCGATAATTGGTACGCTGGATATCGTGTTGGGCGAGATTGACAGATAAACAGATGATTGCAGTACTGGCCCCAATTGATTTTCTTGACACCTTCTTGCTGAAGTTTTTCAGCGAGCAGACGATTAACCATGTCATCTGGCCCTTTGTTCAGATTGGCGCCGTAGTCACGATTGTCGCTCTGTGGGTAGCGTACGCCACTTATGCGGAACGAAAAATCTCCGCGTTCATGCAGGCGCGCCTGGGGCCTATGCGCGTTGGTCCGTGGGGACTGCTACAGCCAATCGCCGATGGGTTGAAGCTGTTGGTCAAGGAAGACTTCATTCCTGAAAAGGCGGACCGTTGGATTTTCTTCTTCGCCCCATACATCGCGGTAGTAGCTGCGTTCATCGTTTTCTCCGTCGTGCCTTTTGGGCCCGATTGGGGCGTGATTACTGACGTGAACATCGGCTTGCTGTTTGTGCTGGCAGTCTCCAGCGTGGGCGTGCTGGCGTTGATTCTGGCAGGTTGGTCGTCCAATTCGAAGTACGCCCTGCTCGGCGCACTCCGTTCCAGCGCCCAGATGGTTTCGTATGAAGTATCGATGGGACTTGCGATTATCGGCGCCCTGATGTTTGCGCGAACGCTTTCGCTTTCCGGCATCGTAAACGCTCAGGCTACCAACGGCCCGCTGCCCTATCTTTTCTATCAGCCGCTGGGCTTCATTATTTTCGTGATCAGCGGCATAGCCGAAAACAACCGTGCTCCATTTGATTTGCCGGAAGCGGAATCAGAACTCGTGGCCGGCTTTCATACCGAATACTCCGGGTTTCGCTGGTCGCTGTTCTTCATGGCGGAATATGCGGCCATGGTTGTGGTGTCGGCAATTGCAACCACGCTCTACCTGGGCGGATGGTACTTTCCGTTCGTTCACCAGCTGGAGGCGCACGGTTATCACAATGCTTTCGTGGCGGCGAGCATCGCTATCTTCCTGGTGAAGATGACGTTCCTGCTCTATCTGTATTTCTGGCTGCGTTGGACCTTGCCGCGATTTCGTTACGACCAATTGATGGATATTGGTTGGAAGTGGCTGCTGCCCGCAGCGCTTACTAACATTGTCATTTCGGCGATTGCAATCTTTACCGTGCAGGCGTTGGACGGTTGGCATGATTTACACACGATTAGGTCTCTGTCGGCCGGTCTGGAACTGACGGCAGCTGGCAAAGGAATCGTGATCGCGTTCGGTATCGGCGGATTGTTCTTGACTGCGGCAGTGCTGTCTTCGATAAATTGGCGCTCGCGCGATTTCAATTTGAAGAAGCAGCGACGCAACATCCGGCTGGTGGATTTGCCGCAAGGAAAACCTGCAGTTGCTCCGCTGGCGGCAACTCCCGCGCCGGCAGCTGGTAAAGAATAGAGCGCCGCAGGTGCTACAATTGAACTCAAGAGAAACTAGTATCAGTATTCACAGGACCAGGTTGCAATTATGCCGGTAGTCACAGTTCCCAAAGCGTCGTTCACCCAGAAGCTGAAACGCTTCTTCATGGTCGATCTCTTGAAAGGTCTCGGCCTGACATTGAAATATAACGTCGGCGCCCTCATCGACAGAGACTCCGTCGCCGGCAAGGGCATTTACACGGAGCAGTATCCAAAGGTGCGTCCCGACGTGGCGCCGCGCTTTCACGGCGCGCCGCGCTTGAACATGGATCCCGAAACGCACGACACGCTCTGTATTGCCTGCAATCTCTGCGCGCTCGCGTGTCCTGAAGACTGCATCGACGTCCTGGCAATGGATATCGAAATCACCGTGGCCGGCAAACCG
>JBDUCF010000201.1:0-5504 GCA_040003545.1 Pyrinomonadaceae bacterium
GAAGGTCGAAACCGCTTCGCGGTACTTCATCAGGCGATTCCTAAAATCGGCGCCGGTTAATTCCCGGTTAATCCTATGTGCGGCATTGCGGGACTCATCAGTCTAAATCCAGAGCGGCATATGGGCGCGATGCTGCAGACCATTGAGCATCGCGGCCGCGACGACGAAGGCGTTTGGACTTCGGAAGTGATAGACGATTCCGGGAGTCGCGTATCCTTCGGACATCGGCGGCTGGCAATCATCGATACCAGCAGTGCAGGACATCAGCCGATGATTTCTGCTGACGGGCGCTACGTCATCACTTTCGGCGGAGAGATTTATAACTACCGCGAGCTGCGCGAAGAACTGAAAAGCAAAGGCCACCGTTTTCGCACTGAAACTGACACTGAAGTGCTGCTTACCGCGTTCGCCGAGTGGGGTACCAATTGCCTGCCTCGTCTGAATGGAATGTTTGCCTTCGTCGTCTGGGACAATCAGGAGCGCAGGCTAACGCTGGCGCGCGATCGCGTGGGAATCAAGCCGCTTTACTACTGTCAGGTCAAAAGAGAAACCGGCGCCGTCGATTCGTTCATCTTTGCTTCCGAGGTAAAGGCGATCCTCGCGACTAAGCTCGTGCGCGCGACGATGAATGTTGAGGCGCTTAATCAGTATCTTACTTTCCTCTGGACACCGGATCCCCACACGCTTTTCGAGAACGTTTGGAAATTACCTCCCGGTCACTGTTTGACTGTGCAGGATGGTCGCATCGACTTGCGCGAATGGTGGGACGTCTCATTTGACGAAATCGATGAAACCAAAAGCGATGAATGGTGGCGCGATCAGGTTCTGGAAACTCTCGATCGGGTCGTCAAGCTTGAAATGGTGGCGGATGTTCCACTGGGCTCGTTTCTATCAGGGGGCGTTGACTCGTCAGCGATCGTGGCGCTGATGAAACATCACAGTAATGGCCAGAGCGTCTCGACCTACACGGTGGGCATGGAAGCGGCAGACCTGCGTTACGACATCATTCCTGACGATGTTGTTTGGGCGCGCCGCGTCGGCAATCTGCTGGCGACGAACTATCACGAGATCATGCTCAAGCCGGACGTGACCAGTCTGTTGCCAAAGCTTGTCTACCACGCGGATGAGCCAATCGCCGATCCGGCTATGCTTTCAAGTTTCCTGATATCGCAAGCGGCCCGGGAAACGCTAAGAGTGATGCTCTCCGGGATGGGCGGTGACGAGGTGTTTGCCGGCTACCCACGGCAACTTGCCATGAAGATGGCGAGCGCCCTCGATCCCGTGCCCAACCTTCTGCGCAAACCAATTATGAAATTCGTTGCTGAAACCCTGCCGGGTGGCCTGCCGGGGAGGCTGACCGCGCCGTTGCGCAATGCCAAGAAGTTTGCCCGCAGCGCCGCATTGGATTTCGAAGAGCGTTATCTGGGTTACGGAACTTACTTCACCGATCGGATGAAACAACAGCTTTACAGTGAAGAGATGCGCCAAGAGACGAGCGGCATGGATGCGTATCGCGAACATCGCCGCTATTTCGCGCGCGTGAAAAAGGCCGCGCCGCTAAACCGGCTTTTGTAAGTTGACCTGAAAACTTTTCTGCCTTGTCTCAATCTCGCTTATACAGACAAGACTTCAATGGCTGCTAATCTGGAAGTGCGCGTGCCTTTTCTTAATTACGAATTAATGGAGTTGGCCGCACGTATGCCGCCGCGTTTGAAACTGCGGGGCCTGAAACGGAAATACATTTTGAAGCGCGCCGCGGAAAAGCTTTTGCCGAAGGAGATCGTGTGGCGCAAGAAAGCGGGCTTCGGGGCGCCCATACGCTCGTGGCTGCGCGGGCCGCTGAGACCTATGGTTGACGAGTTTTTGTCGGAAGAAGTGATTAAAAAGCGGGGATTGTTCCAACCGGCTGCGGTTAAGAGGATCATTGAGTCCAACCTGTCCGGTCGCGAGGATTTCAATCTACAGGTCTTTCAACTACTGACGCTGGAGTTGTGGCAGCGCGAGTTTCTTGATCACAGTTAAGAGTTCAACCTTCAGGTTGCTCTTTTTGAAAGTGACAAAACTGAAGTTTGAACTCTGAACAAATTTGTCACACCTCCACCGGCAAACCAGTTCGCAGCGATTCTATGATGCGAAAGGTAGCCCGTGTAGTGGCTGCTAAGTCTTCCAGGGCAATCGGCGCTGGCCCGCCTTCCAAAACCGCGCGACAGACCTCGCGTACTTCATTAGCCTGGCCTTTGTCCTGACTCCGCAGCCTGAGGCGTTTCTCTTTCCCCGCACTGTGCAATGTCGCGCTGCGAAAGTCTTCGAGTACAAACGTCTTGCCCCCACCGAAAATCTCCACCCGCTCCTTAGACATGGCCTTATCTCCTTCGGCGAGATAGGCGATAGAGCCATTCGAGCCGTCAGCGAAACGCATGGTGATAAAAACCGAGTCTTCGTTCACGGCATCATGGTCGCGACTGGCGATAGCTTCCGCATAGACGCGGGTGGTCACCGCCCCGGTCAGGAATTGCATCAGGTCAATGAAGTGACAGACTTCCCCGATGATTCGGCCGCCACCTTCGCGCGGGTCCTGAATCCAATGTCCGGTGGGAATGCGGCCGGCATTTACCCGGTAGTTGATTGAGAGTGGCGCCTGCGTATCATTGAAGAAATCCCTGGCCGCAAGGGCCAGCGGCGAGAAACGACGATTGAAGCCCACCATCAAGTGACGATCTGATCGCGCGGCAACATCAAGCACGCTTTGCAGTTGCTGGTCATTGAGCGCCAGCGGCTTCTCTACAAAGACATGACGACCCCGTTCGAGTGCCTGGCGCGCCAATCCGGCGTGCGTATCGTGGCGCGTGGCAATCACGATCAAGTTCACGTTATCATCGCCCAATACTTCATCCGCGCCAGAGACGCATTGACGAAATCCGTACTTCTCTCCGACCTCGCGAGCCGAAATTCCGGAAGCGGTGGCGATGGTTTGAAACCGGGCGCCGGCAGTTTTGAAATTCGGCAGCAGGAACTTCTTTGCATAACTGCCCGCGCCAATCAGCCCAACTCCAACGGCCTTCTCCGGCGCAGCCGCTCTTCGCTCGCCGGCAAGACTGATCCGTGTCTCCAGCTCGCGTTCCGTATCGTAGCGAAGCAGAATGCCAAGATAAGGCTCTTTAATTTCGCCGGTGATCAACTGATAGGCGCGCTCGGCATCGTCGATGGAAAAACGATGCGTAATCAAAGGCTCTACATTGATGCGCCCGTCTGATACCAGATCGAGGAACGCTTCCAGATTCCGCCCTTCAGTCCAGCGCACATAAGCGAAGGGATAATCGTGGCCCCGTTCCTCGTATTCAGGATCATAGCGGCCCGGCCCGTAGGACATCGAAACATTCAGCGTCAGCTCTTTGTGATAGTAGAGATCACGCGGCACATCCAGACCGACCAGGCCAACGGCGACAACGCGCCCTTTGAGACGCGATATCTCGCCCGCCAGCTCTACCGGCTGGTTTGATGAAGTCGCAGCAGTTATGAGTACTGCATCCGCACCTCGCCCGCGCGACCATTCCATCACTCTGCTTTGCGCATTCCCATCGGGCCGACAGCCGTCATCGGCTCCAAGTTGTCGCGCCAGTTCAATTCTCTGCTCGTCCAGATCGACGCCAAATACCCGGCACCCGTTGGCGTTAAGCAGTTGGACCGTCAGCTGTCCGACTAGCCCGAGACCGACGACGACGCACGATTCGCCCAGGGTCGGATTGGCGAGACGCAACCCCTGCAAGGCAATCGCTCCCAACGTGCCGAACGCTCCGCTTTCAAAATTAAGTTCCTCCGGCAAATGC
Source organism: Pyrinomonadaceae bacterium (assembly GCA_040003545.1). GTDB lineage: Bacteria > Acidobacteriota > Blastocatellia > Pyrinomonadales > Pyrinomonadaceae > DASXRU01. Next base: position 3,828 of record JBDUCF010000201.1, read on the forward strand.
ACGCAGAGGTTTTTTGGCACAGACAGGACTTCCGCGTGCGATGCGTAACCGGCGCCCGCGCACGCTACACGATCGCCGGGGCGAAACTCGTTGACATCATCACCGACGGCGATCACTACGCCTGAGGCGCTGTAACCCAAGGCGGTCAGGGAACCAAGTTTTGCGCGCACCGCAGTCAGGGTATTCAGGAAGCCTTCATTCCTCGCCTTCTGAATCACCTGCTTCACCAGATCAGGACGGTCGCGAGCTTTGCCCAGCAGGCTCTTAGTTGCCGTCTCGACGGTCATGCGTTCCGTGCCCGCGCTGATAAGTGACGCGGCAGTGCGTACCAGCACACGTCCTCGTTGCGGGACTGGCTGCGGCACGTTCGCTACTGTCAATTCGCGCGTTCTAAGATCCTGGATGACCTGTTTCATCTGGTTAAGGTACAGTTTGGATTCAAAGTGGGTTCTCATTAACACCTTGCTTCAGCAAGGTGATTCGAAGGTACCTTTAAGACCGAAACCGTTTCAACGGTTTGTTGGTAAGCCGTTGAAAACGGCTGCTACGAACAATCGTTTCCGCCTTTCACCTCGCTGAAGCGAGGTGTTAATGAGACTCTGAACCGAACATTATCGTATTTAATCGCGCGTGCAACTCAAACTCTGTTTTGTTAGCATGCCGGCTCGGAGTGATCTTCATTGCCGCAGAAGACTGGGAAACTACCCTCTTGTCCTTGTCTAGTCAAACATTCAGACGGCTGTTGCCACCGAAGAAAGCGCTCGCGGCTGACCTTCAACCTGAAGAGGTGCGAACAAAGCGATCGCGGCGTAACACAGTCGCGATTTGTGTGGCTATCTTCCTGGTAGCTGTCGGCGTCAGACTCTTTCACTGGCAGGACAATCGCCCAGTCTTTCCCAAACTCTTTACGGGAATGGTCGAGATCTACAAGTCTAACGCTCGGCTTCTGCTCAAAGGTGATATTGCCACCTTCATCACTGGTCCAGCGCCACCGGGCGACGCAAACATTCTGTCATACCCTCCCGGTTATCCCATCATCATGGCGATAATCTTCAAAGCGTTTGGGGAATCAGACACATCCATGCGCCTCTTTCAGATCATCTGCGATGCCGGCGCGGCGGTGCTCCTCTTTTTTCTCGCGGCTGAGTTGTTGCCGGTCAAGGTCGCGGCAATTGCGGCGGCGCTGGCCGCGCTGTCGCCGCAACTCGCTTACTATTCTCTTATTCTCCTACCCGATTCGCTCGCAACGCTGCCCATCCTGCTATCCATCTACTTCATCATCCGTGCGAAAAAGAGTAACAGCTTTCGCGCAGCAGTGGCAGCAGGAGCGCTCATCGGTGTTTCCTGCTGGCTCAGGTCAAACGCTCTGATGTTGGCGCCTTTTTTGGCGATTCTGCTGCTCGTGATAATGGAGCGTGGGCGGCGTTTGCGCTACGCTGCAGCGCTCGTTGGCGCCAGCATTCTCGTTATTGCGCCTATTACAATACGCAATCTGGTGGTTTTTCATCACTTCATCCCGCTCTCGCTTGGCGTGGGACAAATGCTCAACGTCGGTATCGGCGATTATGACAAGGAGAGAAGATTCGGTTTGCCGGGGACGGACATTGAAACAGTGACCAGCGAGGCCGAACGATACGACCGGCCCGATTACGCCGAGTCTCTTTTTGGAGGCAACGG
>JBDUCF010000202.1:0-5501 GCA_040003545.1 Pyrinomonadaceae bacterium
GAATTTGCCCGTCGGTGGTTTGGTTTTCGCAGCCGCCGGCGACTTAGTGGGGGCGGTCGCAACGCTTGAGACCTCGGGACTCGCACTCGTTCCCCGCCTGGCGTGCAATACCATCCAGCCGCCGCCGGCGGCACCCAGCAACACGACGCCGATAATAATGAAGGGAAGAAATCTTTTCATCTTAGATTTGTCAAAAGAATTGATCGCCCCAAGTGTATTTTCTGAAGAAGTGGCCGTCAAATCCTGATTTCATGAATTAGCGCGCCAGGTCTCGTCGCACGTAGAGCAGAAGATCGACTCCGGGGCGCAAGGCATAACTGCCATCCTCGGTTTCCGGATAGCGGATCTGCTGGTAGCGATCACCGTAGGTAACAGTCAGCTCCTCCTGCTGTGCCACAGATCCGATAATCAGCGGCTCGGTCGTCGGCACTACATGCTGGTGGTATCCGACATGTTTGTAATCGCGAAAGTACCAGGGTAGTGGCCAGTAGTCCGGTGAAGCGATGGTTATGCCAGTATCAGCACCAGAGCCGCTATGGGAAGCGACGCGATCGACTTCGTCGACCAGCGCAAGCATTTCGCGGCGAGTATGCGCGTACACATAAGCGTAGCGATCGTCATCGTAGTGAACGAAGTTAAGCAAAAACATTTGGGCGCTGCATAGCAGGAGAGTGACTGCCGCGACAACATAAAGGTGCGCCGAATGTTTTTGCTTGCTCCGGCTCGTATAAAGAATGTATCCAGCATAAATTGCCATTAAGACGATACCCAGCATGAAACGCCAGTTTGTCGAGAAACTGAAGTCAGTGGTGAGGCCCATAATAACGCCCGAATCGCTATAAGCGATTTTCACCAGGTGTCCATAAGCCAGGAAGACAATTGCGCCCGCGGTCAGCTCCAGGGTAACGAAGGGCTCACCAAACCTTTTGTAAATTGATTGAAGTGCATACCCGCTAATGATGGCCAAAGGAACAATGAAGTTCAGCGAAATCCACGGCGTCTTATAGCCGACCAACGAGTAGGCGGCCAACGATCCGAAAGCCCATTGGGCGGCGAACACTGCGAAGCGATTCTCGGCGCGCCAGACGGCAATCGCCGCTCCGGCAGCGCCGAGCAGCAGCAAAGGCGATTCTTCCTGGCGCAGCCACTCCAGATATTGCGACCAGGGGTGAAAGTGTTCCTGCGTGCGGTGGGCCCAAAGGTTCAGCGTTAAAAGCGCATCGTTGACACCCTTGGGATAATTTGTGAAGAAGGACGAATAGAAGAGTACGTTGACGATGATGAACACCGCGAGTGCGATCAGTGCTGCGGTGGCGACGGCAGTCTGACCTCCAAAGCGTTCCATCGTCTCTTCCAGACGCTCTCGCGCACTTGACCGGCGGGCAGCAGCTTTACGTTTTGCCTTTCCCGTCTTTCTACGGCGCAGCCAGAAATACACAGTCGTCGTGATGAGCGCGATCAGGAGCACGGGACCGTTAATGACCCACGTTTCCTTGGTCGCAGTCATCAGCGCCGCTGACAGTGCAGCCAAACTCAAATATATCCCACGCCCCGTGTCGAAAAATTCCAAAGCAGCCACCACAATGCCAAGGGCAAAGAAGACGAATAATGTTTCGTGAATGAAGTAGCGGGAAAGATATACGGCGCCTGGCGATATCGCGATCAATGCGGCTGCCGATAATGCCCCGATTGTTCCCAGGCGTTTGCGCAGGAGCAGCACCAGCCAAATTGTCCCCACCCCAAACGCCGCTGTAATCAGACGTATATTGAAAGTTGTCAGACCATAGGCATCACTGAAAGGCCTGCCGCCAAAAAACCGAAACAGCCAGGGAATTATGGCCGAGAAGAAGTAAAGAGTGGGGCCGTGATAGTTACTGGGATCATAATGGTAGGTTCCGTTCCGAACTAAAGTCACCAGAAAGTTTCCGTTAACGCCTTCGTCATGATGAAGCGGAACGAGCTTCAAATGGTAGAGGCGCAAGCAGGCCCCGACCAGCAAGACCAACGTGGATGCGATTCGCCATGCGCGATCGCTAATCTCCGCGGCATTGCCAATCTCAGCCCGCTCCTCAAGTGGCGGAGCAACTTTTTTCTTATCAACGCCGGTCGATGCGCTGGCCGCACTCGATTTGTTCCTACGGCGTGATTCTGTAGAGGCGGTACGCACCTGCTTCTCCTACTTTTGCATAACCCTCAAAAAATAATTCATTGACCGGGAAGACGCTGCTTTCCAATGGACTAACAACGACATATTGAACGTCATACTTCGCCAACAGTCCCGGGGCGTCCGGACCGCCGGCGTAGATCCGCCGGATATCGGCTTCGCGCGGAGCGAACTCAATCCCGTGTGTCCAGATGTGACCCGGGTAGCCCATCAACGAGCGGCGACCCGTCAAGAATACCGGATCGTTATGAATGGGGGCGTGCAAGATCATCGCGCGTTCGGGCGTCTGTTGCCGGATCATTTCAGCCAGCCGGATACCATCACGATCAAACTCGCGATCCTCCTGCTGCTTCGTTACCAGAGCAAACACATCAAGAGCACCAGCGGATGAAAGCGCCAGGAACAGACTGGCCGCAAGTATCCGGCGCCAGATATTTCCCCGCCAGAGGCGGGCGACCACTAACGCGACGATCGGCGCGGACGCAATCCACCAGTAGAACAAAACTTTGATGTTGTCCCAGATCCACGGAGCCATCTTGAACAGATTGGGAACAATGAAGCAGAGCACGAATGGTAAATAAAACAACGCCAGCCGGCGCGAAACAAGATAGTCGCCATGCTTCCACAGGAGCCCAATAACGAGGAGTGGGAAGAAGAGTCCCGTGTTCTTCAACCAGAACCAGAGAATGTCTTCCCTGCCGTGATCCCAGCCGTACTCCCAGCCAAAGAAACTGCCCGCGCTGACCGCGCTGCCATGAGTTGACCACAACATTTGCGGCAGCGCGATAATCAGCGCCACTAAGAAGAACGCTAACCAATCCCGCCAGTGCCGCCATTGAATCAGCGCCAGGCAACCACCTATCGCCATCACGACCACGAAACTGTGCGCGTGGACCAAAGGCAGCAGACCGGCAACCGCGCCTGCGGCCAGCATCCGCCGCATGCTGACCTTAAAAGGGTCAAGAATATTCAAAGGCGCTGACTCAATCTCATGATGCTTCTTACCTTTTGTCTTTCTCCTTTTGCCCTTACCCTCCGTTCCTTTTTCCCCCTCGTCCCTTTCTCCATCTCCTTCCCCGGCCATCCACCATTGGGTGAATACAATCACCGCCAGCGGAATGCCAAGCAGAAATCCCCTTTGCGGCACCAGCAGCGAGGTCATCGCATTGCCCCAGCGCCAGGTACTATCAGGCCGAATCGTGTACGAGTAAGGAAGGTGGTTAAGCAGACTGAACAAGCCGCGCTCGCTGGCAGCCGCATCGCGCAGGAAAGCCAGCCAGCCCAACCCACCACTCAATATTATGAGTATTGGAGTAAGGACCGCGGCCAGTCGATCGCGCAAGAGCTGAAAAGCCCAGCGATGTATGACCCCGACCAGCGCTACGCCCACGATAAAGTTTTCGATGAACATTGAATCGCGCAGGTTGGCGCCGGTACGAACGAACATTGCCGACACCAGATCGGTAAGGAACGGATAGGTAAACCTCGCTCCGGCGTAGGTCGGATCCTCGGGAGGAAAATTCTGGCCAAAGGCGAAGCGCGTAATCACGCTGAGATGAAAAGGCAGATCGCCAAAATTATTTCGCACGCCGGTGTAGATACCGTCCGGCCGCTCGAACATTGCGCGCGAGAAGGCGGCCCACATCACCACGATCACTATTGCGTAGAACAGAAAGTAGAGAATCGCCTGCGCGCCGGGATGCAGAATTGCGTGTCGCAGCTCCCGCGCAGAAAGGGAAAAGTCCCTACGCACTTCGGCGCGGAGCTGGGGCTTTAGCAGCAGGGCGAAAGGCGAGGCCAGAAGAATAGCGGACAGAATAAGGGCTGCTGGACCCAGGCCGAGAAATGACGCGGTAATGAAACCAAAGAGGCCGAGGGCGGCAAATCCAATACAGGCTCCGGAGCATAGACGCGAAGCGAGCTGCGCGCCTTCATCGTAAAGATAAGTTACCAGCGCGCCGCCCGCAATTGCGATCACGGAAAGAGCCAGGGCGATAATCATAAGGGGCTAATGATTACTTTTGGATCACGGATTGGCCGAAAAGCACGTTATCTTTTTTGTCATAAGATTACGGCTGGCGATTATACGCGAAGAGCACTTGACTGCACGAACATCACCGAAAGAGCGTAGTGTCCTGGTTTCAGTTCGCCTCAAATTACGACTCTACCTGAAAGAGCGGGGGCAAGCCCCTCTTCCTGACTGCAAGTAAGTAGGGTTGAAGTCGGATTCAAACCTTGAGTATCAAAGGTCAACTGGGAAAACTGCAGTCTGGAAGAGGGGCTTGCCCCGCTCTTAGTTAGTAAAGTTGCGTTTCAACTGGACACGCAAAGAGCCACAGTGTAAAGAGTTGGTCTCATTTTTCCGAACTGTCATAAAAAAGGGGACACATGCTTCGCGCCGGAATCGTCGGTCTTCCCAACGTTGGCAAGTCTACGCTCTTTAATGCGCTGACCGCGCAGGCAGCGGCGTTCACCGCGAACTATCCGTTCGCCACTATCGAGCCAAACGTCGGCGTCGTCGCGGTGCCGGACGAACGGTTGGAGCCGCTGGCCCGCCTCGTCAAAACGCAGAAGATCGTGCCCGCGACTGTTGAGTTCCTCGACATAGCTGGACTGGTGCGCGGCGCTTCAAAAGGCGAGGGTCTCGGCAATCAATTCCTGGCAAACATTCGCGAGACCGACACCGTGGTCCAGGTGGTGCGCTGCTTTGAAGACGATGCGGTGGTGCACGTCGAAGGCTCAGTCGATCCCCTGCGCGACATTGAAACGATTCAGATCGAGTTGGCACTCGCGGACATGGCCACCGCGGAACGCCGTCGCGATAAAGCACAAAAGAGTGCGAAGGGCGGAGACAAGACTGCGCGCGCCGAATTGGAAGTGCTCGACAAGCTTCAGCCCATACTCGAGCAGGGCAAACCGGCACGCACCGTGTCCCTGACCGCCGAGGAGCGTGCGGTCGCCCGCGGATTCTTTCTGCTGACAATGAAGCCCACCATCTACGCAGCGAATGTTGACGAGGCGACTCTGGCAAATCCCGACGGGAACACGAACGTGAATAACGTTCAGGCGGTAGCGACGAACGAAGCGGCGGAATTCGTGATCATATGCGCGCAACTTGAAGCGGAGCTGGTGGCCCTGCCGCTGAATGACCGTTTGGATTATCTGAAGACTCTGAGCCTCAGCAGCAGCGGCGTCGATCGCCTGATCAAGAGCGCCTATCATTTGCTGGGGTTGATGTCGTTTCTAACGGCGGGAGAGAAAGAAGTGCGCGCCTGGACCATCCCACAAGGCACGCGCGCACTGCCAGCCGCCGGCGTGATCCATACAGATATCGAAC
>JBDUCF010000011.1:0-18544 GCA_040003545.1 Pyrinomonadaceae bacterium
GAGCTACATTCCCCAGATGACCATGGTAATGGCCTCCAGCTTTACCTTGTCCTTTTCGTTTGAGAAGACGGCCAATTCGCCGTCAATCAGCGCGTGCGCGGGGTTGTAGTCGCCGGAAAAGATCTTGATCAGAGTATCCTGCGATCCCTGCAAATGAATCGGATAATCTTCGTCCGGGTGGGCGCCGTCCTTCACATCGCTCATCAGCAGGTCGTCGATCACCATAGTCATTACGGCTCCGGTGTCGGTGGCATCGACGATAATTGAACGCTTCCAGTTCTTGATTAACTTCTTCACTCTGGCGTTACCGTTAAAGGTATTTTGGAATTCATTCAGGCACGCGGCGAGCGTGGTATGTTTTGCTGGTGTCATGGTCGTTTTTCCTAGCTCATTATTCCAATTGGCCCGCGTGGCGGGCCGTAGAAGGTAGCCAGGTGCAAGCGCGAAGCGCGCGGCGCCTGGAGAAGATTACCGTTTGATACTTGCGCCCTGATGGGGCGCGAGAACGGGTTCAAAAGTACCGTCGAATGAACGAAACCCTCATCGCGTCCTTCACAGGACGCGCGAATCTCTCGGGCGCAGTTACCAGGGGCAGCGCGCTGGCGCGCTTGCCCCTGGCTACCATGCTCCGCGCTTTCAGCGCTGCTATTCCCAAGGCTGCTCGATTCCGAGTATCTGGCGTCCCATAATCAGCTTAACGGTATCATCGCTCGGGGCCATCACCGAACCGGCCCGCGCATCGCGGTAATGTCGTTCACACGGATGACCGCGTTTGTACGCGGTGCCGCCACAGACCTGCAGCGCCTTGTTTGTGACATCAATGGCCATTTCGGCGGCCGATACTTTGATCTGGGCGATATCGATGAAGAACGGGTCGTCCGGATTGGCCCTGACCACTTCGTCAAGCAGATCGGCCTCGTTAAGTTCGTCAAAGAGCACGAGCGCGTTATCAGACATTTGGGCCACGCGATAGATCAGGTAACGAGTCTGATCGAGGCGCACTTTCATTTCGGCCACGTAACGTTGCACGGTCTCCACTTTGGCTAGTGAAGCGCCGGTGTCTGAGTGAATGCGTTTCTTAACGTGAGCTACCGCGGTGTCATACGCAGCCTGGGCGATGCCGAGATACACGGAAGAAAGGCCAACCTGATAGATGGGCAGCGAATAAGAGAACAACATTGAGAAGCCGCAGGTTTCACTGCCCAGGCGACGGTTGGTCGGCACGCGAACTTTATCGAACTTGACCGGCGTACTGGAATTGCCGCGCATTCCCATCCCATCCCATGAGCCAATGCCTTTGACGTTGGGATCTTTTCCGTCGATGACGAAAAGGCTCAGTTCGTTCGGACCAACTTCGGAATTGGCGCGCAGGGGAACCACGTAAAAATCCGCATGGCCGGTGCTGGTGGAAAATGACTTGAAGGAATCAATAATGTAATGGTCCTCGCCGTCTTTCTGCGCGAAGCTGTCCATGTGCCAGAGGCGGTTGCCCGAACCTGGTTCGCTCATGGCTAAAGCATTCAGGCGTTTGCCCGCAACCATCGGCTTCAAGATCTCATCGATCTGTCCGTCTTGCGCCAGGGCCGCGACCATCGGCACCGTGCTCATATGCATGGTGTAGACCATGGCGGTGGAAGCGCAGCCCTGGGCCAGTTCCTCGATCACTAAACAAGTGGTTTTGATGTTGCCACCGGGTCCGCCTTTTTCCGGCGGAACCATCAACCCCATCAGGCGATTTTCACCCAGCGCCTTGATGTTGTCAGCAGGGAAGGTGCCGCTGCGATCCGTTTCCGCGGCCGTCGGCGCCAGGACTTCCGTCGCCAACTTATGCGCCAGCCGTTTCCATTCGGCCTCTTCCTTCTCTATCGCGATGCCTTTAAGGTTTAGTGGCATTTAGGTTTCCCTTATCAAAATGTTTTCAGTTGGGACGATGTCGCAGAAATCCGCCAGGTTCCTCTTGCATGCGCCTGGTGTCGGGACTTTGACTTGTTTTGGAATTCACGCTTTCCCGGGAGCGTATTAGAAGCGGGGTCCCGCAGGCCGGTCCGCCGAGATGCTGGTCCTGGCTACTTCTTCGCTCCTCAAATCCCCTTCGAGACTCAGTAACATCAAGCGGAGATGAGGTCTCGTTCGTCAAAATGCGTGCGGCGTAGACTAATCTGGCGGGCCTTATAATGTCAAATCAGGGCCATATCACAAAGGACTCTGTGAAACCCGGATGGTTTAGGGTATTACCCCTTAGTGGTTATACAAAGTCAGAACCGGGAGGTACTAATACCAACAACACTGCGATTGGTCGCACAGAGTTCGATCCGCTCGGCGCACAGAGAAACTCTCCCTCTGATGGTCCATTGAAATTCCGCATCATGATCGAGGAAAAAGACCTCCGCTAATCCGGTTGCGGCTCGAAGATCCCATGGACTTGCCATTCGACCTCACGATCAGCCAGAACAGCAACAACTGGACGGCTCACTCTTCGTCCACGGATTCGTACAGTAACAAATGCCGCACGGGCTGGAGCTACCACGCGAGCGGCAACCTGCTAACTAACTATCAGGCGAGCTGCCAAACGCCCTCTACAACGGGGCAACTGGCTGGTTTACTCACCCTTCCGGGCAGTTTTCAGTTGACATGATTGGCGCGGGAGTAATACTGTGCTGCACGCCTTTATAGATAGTGGGGCTGCTGCGAGTCTTTGAGTCAAAGGCGATTATCCTCATAGCCCTGAAGCCGAGGAATCGTTTTGGTTAAGCCCGAAAAAGCTTCATCTAAACCTCGTTTCAGAAGAGCAAACTTCTAGAGAGATTCTTAATAGCGAGTCGATTGGCTGACTGCAGATACTTTTTTGCGTGGGTAGTTGACGCTGTTTATTCGGAGGCCTGCATTGGTGAGTTCTTCAACCGGTTCCGCCCAAGCGCGCACCCTGGTTAATCTCCTGCGTTCGCGCTCCCAGGAGCAACCGGACCGGCCTGCCTATAGCTTCCTCATCGACGGCGAGGAAGACGCCTGCCACTTCAATTACAGCGAGCTCGATCACCAGGCGCGGACTATCGGCGCCAAACTCCAAACGCTGGCGAAGCCCGGAGAGCGGGCGCTGCTGATCTATCAGCCCGGCCTGGATTATGTCGCTGCATTCTTTGGCTGCATGTACGCTGGGGTCGTCGCAGTTCCTGCTTATCCGCCGCGTCCTAACCAATCGTTGCGGCGTCTTCAGGCAATCGTTGCGGACGCACAGGCGACCCTGATTCTTACCGCCGCTTCAGTGCTGACGAATGTACGACGGCAACTCGATCAGTTTCCCGACCTGGAAACATTGAGCTGGCTTACTACTGACGACATCACCAATGGCATCGCGGACTCGTGGAAAGATCCGGGCGTAAAGGATGAAGCGCTGGCTTTCATTCAATACACTTCCGGTTCGACCATGGCGCCGAAAGGCGTAATGCTCAGCCACGCGAATGTATTGCACAACCTGTCGCTGATCCGCGACTGTTTCCAACACACGGCGGAAAGCCGGGGCATGATTTGGCTGCCGCCTTATCATGACATGGGGTTGATCGGCGGCGTGCTGCAGCCGCTTTATGCCGGCTTTCATGTCACGCTGATGTCTCCCTATGCATTTCTGCAGCGTCCGCTGCGCTGGTTGCAAACCATTACGCGCACTCGGGCCACCAGCAGCGGCGGACCGAACTTCGCTTACGATCTGTGCGTGCGGAGGATTGGCGACGATCAGTTGGCAGACCTTGATTTGAGTAGCTGGGACCTTGCCTTCAATGGAGCCGAGCCGGTTCGCAGTGCCACCCTGGATCGCTTTCTCGCGAAGTTCGGCCCATGCGGATTTCGCCGCGAGGCTTTCTATCCCTGCTACGGATTGGCCGAGGCGACCTTGATTGCCTCCGGGGGCTTGAAAGGATCGTTGCCCGTCGTACGCACCTTCGAGCGCGAACCGCTCGAACAAAACAAGGTTGTCATAACAGAGGATCATGACCAGACCGCGCGCACCCTGGTGGGCTGCGGCGGGAAAATCAAGGACCAGGACATTGCCATTGTTGACCCGTCAACCGGGATCCGTTGCCGGCCCGGCCAGATTGGCGAAATCTGGATTTCGGGACCCAGCATCGGAATGGGTTACTGGAACCGTCCAGAAGAAACAAATCACACGTTCAAGGCCTACATCGCTGAATCCGGCGAGGGACCATTCCTGCGCACCGGCGACGTCGGGGTTCTTGATGACGGCGAGCTCTTCGTTACCGGACGCATGAAAGATCTGATTATCATTCGCGGTCGCAATTATTATCCGCATGACATTGAATTGACGGTGGAGCAGAGCCATCCTTCTCTACGGCCGGGCGGTGGCGCGGCTTTCTCAATCGATGTAAATGGCGCGGAACAATTGATAGTGGCGCAGGAGGTAGAACGCCAGCACCTGCGAAACCTTGATGCCCAATCCGTGATCGACGCCATTCGCCAGGCAATCGCCGAGCACTATGACCTCCGTGTGCATGCGGTGACACTCATTAAGACGGGCGGCATGCCGAAAACTTCCAGTGGAAAGATTCAACGCCATGCCTGTCGCACCAGTTTTCTGAATGGCGGCCTGGCCGTCGTCGGCGCCTGGACTGAGAAATCATTGGAGGGCGAGATTCATCAAAATGGCGCCGGCGGAGCGAAGAAAATTGAACCCGAACCGGCGCGGAACTATCCAACGGCGGAAACGATTCAGGCCTGGCTAATCGGAAACCTGGCCGAGCGCCTGAAAGTCTCACCCGAAGATCTGCGAACGGACGAACCGTTTGCCAGTTATGGTCTGGACTCTGTGGCGGCGGTCAGTCTCTCCAGCGAGATGGAAGATTGGCTGGGGCGGCGGCTGTCGCCGAACCTTTTGTGGGATCATCCGACCATCGCCAGCCTTTCCGAGCACCTGGCAAAAGGGCCGGACGCCACGGAGAACTTAGAAGAGATTCCCGCCGAGCTCTACAATTTTGAGCTCTTCCCGGAATACCTGAACCTCCAGCAATTAAAGGGTGCGGTAGAGCTGGGAGGCGGCAATCCTTATTTCAAAGTAAACGAACGCATCACGGCGAATACGACGACTATTGCCGGACAGGAGTGCATAAACTTTTCCGCCTATAACTATCTGGGCATGTCGGGCGACCCCGCAGTTTCGCAAGCAGCCAAACAGGCAATCGACCAGTACGGCACGTCAGTCTCGGCGAGTCGCGTAGCGTCCGGCGAGCGGCCGTTTCACCGGGAGCTTGAGATTGAACTGGCCGAAATGGTCGGCACGGAAGACTGCATCGTTTACATCGGTGGCCATACCGCCAACGTGACTACGATTGGCACGCTTTGCGGATCGAACGATCTGATCCTCTACGATGCTTTTAGTCACGACAGCGTGCATCAGGGCTGCGTCCTTTCAGGCGCACGCAGCCTTCCTTTTCCGCACAACGATTGGCAGGCGCTGGATGATTTGCTGACTGAACAACGCCGTCGATACAAGCGCGTGCTGATCGTCATCGAAGGCGTCTACAGCATGGACGGCGACATTCCCGATTTGCCGCGCTTCATCGAAGTGAAGAAGCGGCACAAAGCGCTCTTGATGATTGACGAAGCCCATTCGATTGGTGTGTTGGGCGCACACGGTCGCGGCCTGGGCGAGCACTTTGGGGTGAACCCGGCAGACGTCGATCTGTGGATGGGAACTCTCAGCAAGTCTTTTGCCAGCTGCGGAGGTTACATCGCCGGCAGCCACGCCGTGGTGGAGTATCTCAAGTACTTTGCTTCAGGTTTCGTTTACAGCGTTGGCATCTCTCCACCGAACGCAGCCGCCGCGCTGGCAGCGATCCGGGTGCTCAAGGCCGAGCCGCAACGCGTCGCCATGTTGCACGACCGCGCCAACCTTTTCCTGCGCCTGGCGCATGAGCGCGGCCTCAATAACGGCACCAGCAAAGATTCGCCGGTTGTTCCGGTAATCGTGGGCGATTCTCTTCAGTGCATCCTGCTCTCGAAAAACCTGCTGGATCGCGGCATAAATGTGCAGCCAATAATCTATCCGGCGGTGGAGGACCAGGCCGCGCGTCTGCGGTTCTTCATTAACTGCACGCACACGGAAGAGCAAATTCGCTTTTCAGTGGAGACGGTTGCCAACGAGTTTGCGAAGATCAAGGACACGCAAGTCGCGCAGTAGAGCCCCGGAGCTGCTATGGAGTGCGCCGGCAAAGCGAAGCGGGGTCCCCAGCCGGGCAGCCCGGCTGGGGTGGTCGTAGCGGCGACGGCGCTTTGGTTAGCACAAGTGACTCAGCCCAATCCACAGCGGTCGCGCTAACGCTTGCCACCGCGCTCCAAAAGGAATCGTCACCACTGAACCCCAGAGTTCCTTAGCCTCCCGTCTGATTAAATTGATCCAATCGCTTCCGCGTTATGTTCACTTAAGAGCGGGGGCAAGCCCACCTTCCTGACTGCAAGTCATCCCAATTGAACTTTGAAACTCAAGGTCTGGAATCTGACTCAACATTATCTACTTGCAGTCAGGAAGGCGGGCTTGCCCCCGCTCTTAATCAATATGCCCTTCAAAGAACCAGGCGATCCTCTGTTCAAGTTTGAGTCCGCTTAGCTAAACCGTTAACTTATCTTCGATGTCCGCATCCGATCTCGAGCCCGCCGCGCCGGAACCGCCCCTTTCCAAAAACTCTCGCTCATCTTTTACAGCCTTACGTCATCGCGATTTCCGTTTGCTCTGGTTGGGACAGATTGTGTCGGTCACTGGATCGCAGATGCAACTCGTAGCGATCAACTGGCACGTCTATCTACTGACGGGCTCCGCGTTCGCGCTCGGTCTGGTGGGACTATTTCGCGGCCTGCCAATAATTGTTTGTTCGCTGCTGGGAGGCGTCGTCGCCGATGCGGTGAACAAAAAGCGCCTGATGGTGGCGACGCAAACAATAATGCTGGCCAGCGCCGCAATCCTGGCTCTGATCACCCTGACTGGCTGGCAAAGTGTCTGGGCAATTTATCTCCTGACCGGCACCGCCGCGGCGGCGACGGCCTTTGACATACCCGCGCGCCAGGCGCTGATGCCGAAACTGGTGCCGGCAAAGGATTTTACTAACGCGGTCAGTCTCAGCATGCTGGTGTTTCAGATTGGAATGGTGGTGGGCCCGGCCCTCGCGGGATTGTTATTGGCGCGTTACAGTCCGGCTGTTGTTTACGGCGCCAACGCCATCTCGTATCTGGCAGTTATAATCGCGCTGCTGCTGATGCGCACCAGCGGGAAAGCAACTCACGCCGATCAGGCAGCGGCGCCTCGCGTTAGTTTTGCCGCGCTTAAGGAAGGTCTGAAGTTTGTTTGGCGCACGCCCATCATTGTGCAGACGATGACGCTGGATTTTATGGCGACGTTCTTCGCTTCCGCCACGGCGCTGTTGCCGATTTTCGCCGATAGAATTCTTCACGTCGGCCCGCGGGGATTGGGAATTCTGGCAGCGGCGCCGGCGGTTGGAGCGATTGGAGCAGGAATAGTGATGGCGCGTATGGGAGCACTGCGTCGCCAGGGCGCCATCGTGCTTGGCTCGATCGCGGTCTTCGGCGCTGCTACCGTGGTGTTTGGCGTGTCACGCGTGTTCTGGATTTCGCTGGTCATGCTGGCCATAACCGGTGCGGCAGACACCATTAGCACTATTCTCCGGCAGACGATTCGCCAACTTGCAACGCCTGATTACCTGCGCGGCCGCATGACTTCAATCAACATGGTGTTCTTTATGGGCGGGCCGCAGTTTGGCGAGCTCGAAGCCGGCGCGCTGGCCGCGCTCGTCGGCGCACAACTTTCAGTGGTCGTTGGCGGAGTTGGCTGTCTCGTGGCGGTAGGTGCGGCAATGTTTGCCGGCAGGACTGTGTTAAATTACAGAAACGACGCTGGCGATACACCCGAGCGATGACTTTACGGCAATGCGTTGAGATTAGTCGAAGATTCTAGTTGCGCCCTGTGATTTATGGCGCTACGATCCGGCGGTTGTTTGCAATGGTCGACACGAGCCAAAGTAGCCGGGTAAACGAGATCAACCGGCTATCACTGCTTTGAAGCCCTTCATTGGACAGAGTGGAACACTAAAAATGCCACCAGGGGACAATGTCATGCAGGATCGCAGACGCAACGAGCGTGTGCCTCTGCCAATGGAAGTCGACTGGGAAGGCGACTCGGGAAAACACAGGTCTCGCATTAGCGATATCAGTATTAGTGGCTGTTACGTTGAATCGCTGGCCCAGGTAACGGTGGGCGAAAGGGTTCGATTTCAGATTCAGTTGCCCAATGGAGAATGGCTGCCACTGATTGGCGCGGTGGTTTACGTGCATCCGCAAGTTGGTTTTGGCGTTAACTTCAGCACCCTGACCGAGCGTGTTAAAGATTTACTTGCGGAGTTGATGGACTACGCGCGCCCCCACTCGCGATAAGTTCGCCAAACTAAATATGCTCTGGGAAGTAGTCAACTCTTTGGAGTGCGGCGACTTGTCGCCGCTTTGGTTCTGCGGCGGTCGTGACCAATCGCGACGATAAAAGCGCTGACAAGTCAGCGCATTCCAAAAACAAAAGAGCATCGCAATCCGTTTGACCGGTCGCGATGCTTTTTGTCTGCGAGGTAGTTTTCTTTGTAATTAAGGCGCGTCTGCCTAGCCCGAAACCAGAATCTGGTTATCCACGTCGTGTACGCCTTTCACACCCTTTACTAGTTTTTCAATCTGGTTCTTCAGCGCTTGGCTCTTCACCGTGCCGGTCAATGTTGCTTTCCCGTCAATGACCATTACGCTAAGTCCCAGGCTGGAGAATGTCGGATCGTCCGAGAATCTTTTCTCGATGTTCGACTGGATCGTCGAATCATCAACCCCATTCCTGGCTGTTCCGCCACTCGATGCGGGCGGCGAAACAATAATGGGAGCCGGTTGTGTTGCCGGCGCCGGCTGTTGAATGATTATGGGTGGCTGTTGTTGCGGCGCCGGCTGTTGCAGTATCGTCTGCTGAGGTAGCGGCGTCGGCTGGGTCGTCAGTGCGATATTGGCATTGGTCGTATCGTCCGTTGGTCGGTTCATTAGAAACAAAAACAGAATCGTTACCAGGGCGATCGCCCCGATTACCAGAACCGCCACCAATCCACCCGACATTCCGGATCGCTCCGGGCCGCGCGCGGTTTCGGTGCGCACTACCTCGCGTCGCGCATTGGGCGTTTCCACCACCACGCGGCTTTTTCTGGTTTGTTCATCATCGTACGACATATGTTTATTCTCCTGAGTTTCCAAGTTTTCTAATCACGACATCGGCCCTTTGGGCGCGAATTGAGGCCGGCTAATTAAAACCGGCGGCGCCGATAAGAGCGATGCTTACGTGTGTACAGATACGAACTCCCGGCCCCGGCTGCCGCGCCAATCGCCGCGCCCTTACCGTGTCCGATCGCTGAACCAACACCGGCGCCTAATGCTGTACCGCTGGCTACTGTGCCCAGCCTGCGGGTGCCGTGCTTGAAGTGGCGTTGCGCCGCGGGGCGATTCATTGCGTATAGGCCTGCTCCGCCGGCGCCGATAGCTGCGCCTTTCTTGCCGCCGATCAGTCCCCCGGCGGCAGCGCCTCCAGCAATCATTGCCACCGTTCGTGCTTTACGTCCAAACCGCGACCGATGTCGCCGTCGATCCTGCGCGCTGGCTGGAATTATTGTGGCCAAAAGAATAACCACGGACAGTAACAGTAAGAGTCCTCGTTTCATTTCTCGTGTCTCCTTTTTTTGATTCCCTCTATCCTCATCAAACCAACGGGAGATAACATTCAACCGGGTGCTGATGGAGCAAACAGTATTCCGCGAGGCTTACGGGGAGCGATGGGGAGATCAAGGCTAAATTACGGGGGCTTTCTGCTGGTCGGTCTGATTCAATATGCAGTCTTTTTGCATGCGGGCGTATGAATTTAATGCTCATGCCGACGCACCAATTTCCCTGGACCACTTCGCGCTCTGCGTTGACCGCTCAGTGACGCTCTCGCATAATTCATCGCATGCCCACGGCCATCATTCACCATCCGGTCTTCGCGAAACATGACACCGGCGAAGGCCACCCGGAATCGCCCGCACGCTATCAAGTCGTGATGAACGCGTTGCGCTCTGATGGCGAGCTCTGGCCCAGGGTGCTTGAGATTGAGGCGAACGAAGCAGCGCGCGGCGATGTGCAGGCTTGTCATGCTTCCCAGCATTTCAAGAATGTCGAACGAGTGGTTAGGGAGGGCACGGCTTATCTCGATGCGGACACAGTCGTTTCGCTTTACTCGCTCGACGCTGCGTTGCGGGCCGCCGGCGCGGGATGCCGGGCGGTTGATGCGGTGATGAGTGGAGAGGCGCGCAACGCCTTTCTACCGGTGCGTCCTCCGGGCCATCACGCTACTGCTGAGCGGGCGATGGGGTTCTGCCTTTTCAATAATATCGCCATCGCCGCTCGCTACGCGCAAAGCCATTATCCCGAGATCGAACGCGTGGCTGTAGTTGACTGGGACGTTCATCACGGCAACGGAACGCAGGGAATTTTCTACGATGACCCATCGGTGTTTTTCTTTTCAATGCACCAGTATCCGTGGTATCCGGGCACCGGCGCGCGCGGCGAGACTGGAATCGGCCGTGGCCAGGGGTACACGATGAATGTTCCGTTGCGCGCGCGCGTTTCCGCGACAGAACAGAGACGCGTGTTCGAGTCAGCAATCGAAGGAATAGACGCCCGCTTCAAACCGGATCTGGTATTCATTTCAGCCGGATTCGACGCCCATGAAGCTGACCCGCTGGGTCAATTGCTTCTCGAAGACGACGACTTTGTCTCGCTGACGCGGGTAATGAAGGAGTGGGCCGGCAGCGTGTGTTCCGGCCGAGTAATTTCATGCATGGAAGGCGGCTATAACCTTCAGACGCTGGGCGGCACGGTTTTGGCGCATGTTAGGGAACTGGCGCGCGAAGGCTAAATATCTGTACAGGGCCCACGGGCTGGAGTAAACTCTGGCTTGCATCAGAACCTCGCAACGCGACGCTCGGCCGACCGAAGTTAAGCTGAAAATGCGATGCAAAGAGCTTGGTCAAGTACGCCGCGGAGGAAGAGCAAAGCGAGCGTGCGGCTCGCTGTCACCAGAGGTCGAAGCAGGCGAGGCGCTTTGCTTTGACGGGAGAAACCAGTCATGCCAGACGTTGACATTACTTGCGCCGAATGCGGCGAGACCTTTCCTTTTACCGAACGTGAACAGGAGTATTACCAGGAACGGAATCTAAGCCAACCAAAACGCTGTAAGACCTGTCGCGATGCGCGTCGCGCCAATTTTGGCGGGGCCCGGGGCGGCGGCGGGGGAGGCGAGCGGCAACGGTTCGAAATTACCTGCGACCAATGCGGCAAGACCGACACCGTACCTTTCAAGCCTTCGACGGGAAGGCCCGTTCTCTGCGGTGAATGCTTCAGCGCCAGCCGCGCGCAAACCTAAAGACAGTTTTATCGGTAGTAGCTGGAGTGGACCCTCGCCAGGCGATTCGGGAAGGTTGAACTTTGCCCGTTCGAACTTGAAGTGATCTCGTTAGCAATGGGAAATCAGAAAAGAATGGGTCACTAAAACCTTGCTCTTCGAAATGCGCGAGGCGGTCGCCGTAGTAACACTCAACCGGCCCGAAGTGCTTAAGGCGCTAACAATCCAGATGGGACTGGAACTGAAACTCGGCTGCTCCTTCGGAACCGACTACTCCCGAGTCTGCTTGTAAACCACTCCATTCTTCATCACAAACACAACTTTTTCCATAGAGTGAATGTCCTTCAGAGGATCGCCTGAGACAGCGACGATGTCGGCCAACTTGTCCGCCGCGAGGGAGCCTACTTTATTGTCCCAGCCAAGTAGCTTTGCGCCGTTGATTGTGCCCGCCTTGATGGAATCCATATTGCTCATGCCGCCCCATTCGCACATCAGCACGAACTCGCGAGCGTTGGTGCCATGCGGGATCACGCCGGCGTCCGTTCCCAGAGCGATTTGAATCTTGTTAGCGACGGCGATCTTGATGCCCTTTCGCATAGCCGCGGCGGCAGCGAATGCTTTCTCAGCTCGTTGTCCTTTCAAGATGCCGTTCTTTGCGGCTCGCTCTACGGCTTCCCCGGCCATCAGAGTAGGCACCAGGAAAGTTCCGCGCTCGGCCATCAGGCGCGCCCCTTCTTCATCCAGAAACGATCCGTGCTCAATAGACGAAACGCCGGCGCGGACCGCCAGCTTGATTCCTTCGGTGCCGTGCGCATGTGCGGCGACTTTGCGGTCCAGTTTATTAGCTTCCTCGACGAGGGCTTTCAACTCTTCGAAGCTGTATTGAGTGGCGCCGACCGCGTCGCCTTCCGACAACACGCCACCCGTCGCGCAGGTCTTGATAACATCGGCGCCGTATTTGATCTGATAGCGCACGGCGGCGCGAATCTCTTCCGGGCCGTTCGCAACGCCATCGATTGGACCAAGTTGCGCGACCCCGGGACGAAATCCGTTTTCATCGCAGTGGCCGCCAGTGATTCCAATCGCGTGGCCGGCAGTTTCCATGCGAGGTCCAATGATCCACCCTTCGTTGATCGCTTTGCGCAGGGCCATATCATCGAAGCGCCCCGCGGCGCCGACGTTACGTACGCTGGTGAATCCGGCCATCAGGGTGTCGCGCGCATGAAGCACGCCCAAAATCGCGCCAAACGATTCGTAGTCCTTTACCGGCGCCGCGTCGGCTTCGGGATCACCCAGCACGCGCCCGACCAGGTGCGTGTGCGCATCTATGAAACCGGGAAGCAGCGTCACATTGCCGAGGTCGATCACCCTGGCGCCCGAAGGAATGGGCACCGAACCGGAGTTGCCAACCGCGGTAATCTTGTTGTTGTTAACGATGATGACGGCATTACTGATCGGCGCCGATCCGGTGCCGTCAATCAGACGGGCGGCGCGAAGCGCAACTACGCCCGAACCTTCCGGCGGCTCCGGACGAATTCCGATTGGCGTCGAGTTCTGCGCCATCACCGAAAGGCACAGACTCGAGATCAGCAACACTGCGGCCAGAAGTAATTTGAAGCCTCTCATTGGGATTCCTCGCATCTATAAGATTGAAAACTAAGGCGACAGCCGACGCATTCTAGTTGAGATTCGTTCGCGTGCCAACGACGTTACTGGGTGGTGACGCGGTTGGGCAAACACGCGAACTGGATCACCCCACCCCCCGAACATTGCCCCTTAGTCGATCAAGCGGTATCTTTTGTCGCAACCGGACCGTTCGGTCGGCGTGGAGACTAACGATGATCAAATCCACAGTTCTCAGTCTATTGCTCCTGGCGGGCTCGCTCTCGATCGTCGTGCTGGCTCCGTCATCTGTTGTGGCGCAGGTGGACGCGAACCCTAACGGAGCGACCGCGCCGGGGACTCAGGAGGACAAGGAGAAGGAGCTTGAGCGGCGACGGGAACTGGACCGCAAGACATTAGGCTTGCTGGACGAGATCGTCGGTGGGGCATGGAGTCTCAAGTTACCTGAGAACCGTTCCTTTGTTCTGGTCACCGCGGCTGACCTGTTTTGGGAGCGCGACGAAAAGCGGGCGCGCAATATGTTTTGGCAAGCGCTGGACAACCTGAACATGGCAAATCCGCCCATCAGCCAGACGGCAGCCAAAGGCGCAGCCGGCACTAAGGCACAGAGTCCCAATCAATATTTTGCGACCTTCGCACTACGACAGGCATTTCTGCGCAAGGTGGCGCGCCGCGATCCGCAACTCGCGTTGGACATGCTCCATGTCACGCGTCAAATGCCCCTTGAACCAGCCAACGTCAAATATCATTTGCCCGATGAGAGCGATCTCGAACAGGAAATAGCCAGCGAAGTTGCCGCGCGCGATCCCAAACGGGCTCTGCAGATTGCGCGCGAGAGCCTGACCAAAGGTTTGACGTTTCAGCTATTGAATCTCTTGTACCAGCTCAACGATAAAAACCAGGATCTGGGCTCTGAATTTGCCGGAGATATCATCGAGAAACTTCACACCACTAAGATGACAACCGATGGGTACAGCGTCCAAATCGCCATCCAACTTTTGTTGTCAAGCAGAACTCCGAAGAAGGTTGCTGCCGAGAATTTCCTGGTAGGTGGAAGGCGGCTCAAACTTAGCGATGAACAAAGACGCGATCTGGTGGAGTTGATTGCAGACGCAGCTTCGGAAGTAGGCGCGAACTCAAATCTCTTTTCTTCGATCGCTGAGATAATGCCTGAGGTCGAGCAGTTCGCACCTGAGCGAGTGGCGATGATGAGAAAAAAACTGGCGGAATTCGATCGCGGGCTTAATCAGGAGCAAAAGGGTTGGAACCAGTACAACGACCTTGTCATGAAGGGCGATCCGGAAGCGATGCTCAAGGCCGCCGCCACAGCCCCTGACGACATGCGGGAGTCTCTCTATCAACAGGTGGTCGTAGTAGCGGTAATGCGTGGGAGGGCCGATGCGCTGCGCGAGTCCATTAACAATCAAATCGAGGACGACTCGCGACGGAAGAGGATGATTGACTCGCTGGACTCGGAACAAATCGGCTTCGCAGCGTACCGTGGTCAGACGGAAGAGCTGCAAAAGTTGCTGCCGCAAATCCGGTTGAAAGAAGTACGGGCCCGGGCGATGGCCGAGATAGCCGTCCTGCTGGAGAAGAAAGGCGACCACGACGAAGCAGTGAATCTCCTTGACGCCGCCCAGGCGTTAGTCAAGGTCGATCTCCAGAGCGAAACTCAATCAGATGCATTGATGAGTGTTATGCTCGCCGCGGCGCTGGTAGATCCCCCGAGGGCCTTCGCGATTGCTGAACCGATTATCGACCGCGCCAACGAAGAGATTTCCAGGTTGCTGCTGCTGGATAAGGTGGTGAAAAGCGGCTTCGTCAAAAAAGGAGAGATAATTCTGGGGCAACCCGGATTGCCCCTGGAGTTTACAATGCTCAAGTACAGCAAGGGAGTTGCGGCGCTGGCCGGCGCCGACTTCAATCGTACGAAGGCCGCGGCCGATCGATTTCAGCGCCCCGAGCTGAAGATCATGGGCCGTCTGCTAATCGCTCAGGCGCTGCTGCAAAAGCCGCCGCCAAATCAGGTCAACTCGACGCAGTAATGATTGAAGCGCGGGCCCCGGTCAGTTCGGAAAAGTCTTTAGAGTAAATTGCATCGACATTTCGCACCCGGGTTACCGCCTCCGCCAATTCTTCGTTGGAAATGAAACCATCGGCCACGTTTTCAATGGCCCAGATTGGTATATGGGCCGCGGTGTGAAGCAGGTCTTCCAAAAGGTTCAAGTACTGCTGCCTGGTTTCCACGTGGCCGCCCAGTTTTCCGGCCCTCTTCCGTTCCATCTCGGGCCAAAAATCATTACCGCGCCGAAGCCATTCTTCACGCCATACCAGCCGGCGCGAATTCGCATCGCCGTGTGCATGCGCGGCGGGCAGGCGCAAAAAGAGCAGATCCGTGTGATGACGCTCCGCGAGGAATTCCCTGGCTTCCTGATTCATGCTCTGGTTCCGCAGCGAGTTGTCTATGGGAAGCGGCGCCGACTGTTGCAGCCGGCGAAACACGATCGATAGAGACAGCGGCTGGCGCAAAGTCATCGTGCCGGCGTCGAAGGAAAGCACGTAATCGCCCACCATCATTCCCAGTAACAGAGCGCTGGCCCGTTTGATGGGCGAGCTCATCAACTCGGCGTTCTCGCGCACGTTGTCGAACCACCAGGCATCAGTTTCGTTAAACCAGTTGAGCAACGTCGGGTTCCACATTTCCGTTCGCGGCGCATAAGCATCGTCGAGAACGAGTTCGACGTCGCTTTCCGACAGTGTCTCAGAATTGTTTTCAATCAAGGCAGTCGCTTTCGTCCAGGCC
The DNA here is from genome assembly GCA_040003545.1 of Pyrinomonadaceae bacterium. Taxonomy (GTDB): domain Bacteria; phylum Acidobacteriota; class Blastocatellia; order Pyrinomonadales; family Pyrinomonadaceae; genus DASXRU01. The sequence continues at coordinate 15,897 of JBDUCF010000011.1, forward strand.
CACTCAGCGTGATCGTTAGCCGCCACACGGACCCGCCAATTCTTTAGGTACAATCCCAGATTCGGTTCACCCGCAAACGGCAAGGCGACCGAGCGAAACTTCAGGCGCCGCAAAACGCTCAGTTCAAATCCCAGCCAGCCGTTTGTGTTTGTGCCTGCGCCGATATGATTGGACATGGAGAGTCAGAATGTCAGGTGCTCAATTTCTGTTGTCGCCGCTTCTGTTGTCGCCGCCGCGCTTCCGCCGTTCGCAGCGTACGACCGTGTCTCCTTAAATGGACCCAGAGAGAGAAATGCCTTCACGATCTGGGGGTCGAACTCCAAAGCCGACCACTCGATCAAGTGCAGGCGCGCTTGCTCTTCCGAAAAAGCCGGGCGAAAGGGTCGCGCGTCGGTTAGCGAACAATAAGCGTCGGAGACCCGCAGGATGCGCGCGGCGAGTGGAATCTGTTTGAAGGATAGACCGTCCGGATAGCCCGAGCCATTCCACCACTCCTGGTGCCACCTGATGATGAGCTGGGACCCACGATCTGCTCCGGCACGCCCGGCTTCCTGCTCGCCGATCAGCGGATGGCGAGCGAGATCCAGCCGCTCCTCCTGAGAGAGCGGACCGGATCGGCGAATGTAGTCGCGTCCCATAACCAGTTCGCCCAGATCATGAGCATAAGCAGCCACACGCAGTGACAGCCGATCCTGCCGCCCGAGATGGAAGGTCTTGGCCAGTTCATCAGCCACCGCGGCAATCCGCGTTGCATGGGGATGGCTATAGTCTTCGAACTCGTCTGTGGCCGCGCCTAGCGGCCCAAACGTTTCAATGGCTATCCCTTCGTTGTCGGCAAAAATCTGTACTGATGACATGGGCAAAAATGCTCCGCTGGAAGATAGCTGTTTGCGAACTCTGGTTCGTCTAGACTTTTTGATTAAGAGCGCGCAATAGCTGGCGCGCTGCGTCGTTACTGGGTTCAAGTGCCAGGGCCCTTTCGAGCTCTGTCTGAGCGCGCCGCGCGAATCCCAGCTCGCGATACAAACGTGCCAGCATCACGCGATAAGTAGCGTTCTCCGGATCCAGGGTGATGGCAGTTTGCAACTCGGTCTCTGCCAGTCGACGGGCCTGCGGTTGCGTACTTAGCGCGCTGCCATAATAAGCGCGATATCGCGCCTCACCGGGCAAGAACTGCGCCGCTTCGGCCAGACATCTTATCGCCAGCAAACTGTTTTCCTGTTCCAATGCCGCCAGACCTTGCTGAAATCTCGTCTCCGCGCGCGATCGCTCAGGCGACTCTCCTCCTGCGTCAGCGGCCGGCTTCTTTTCTGCAGGGGCTTCGCGAGGTTTCTCGACATTCCGGGCCGAAGCTGGCGACGGGCTCTGCGATGCACGCGGCGCCATTTCCGCCGCAACCATTTTTGCGTCATAAGCTGCCCGCAGTGATGCATCCGCGAGTGTTTCATATGCCTGGGCAAAGCGGGCGAAGGCAGATTCCAGGTTCCCGTGAAGTTTCCGGCTTAGGCTCTTGTGAAATTTGTCGGGGTGATAACGTCGGGCCAGGCCGTGATAGGCGCGCTTGATTTCCGCCATGTCCGCGGCGCGTCCAATATCCAGTACGTCGTAATGATTCGCCGCGTCACTGACCCGGGTTATCATCGCTATCACCTCGCGCTCTTCCTTCGCTCTGGTCGCGGCGGCATCGTCGCTGGTGGCTTTCAATGGTCCGCTCGTGCCAGCCTGCGCCGCGGCTTGCTTCTTCAGTTCACCTGAACCAGCAGGCGCTTTAACTTCCGGCGGCTTGAAGGCACTTGACCATCCGCTACGCTGCAATAGCCCAGCCAGGGCCAGCGTATAAGCCAGACGCAAGGCTTCGATCTCTTTGAGGCCGGCGAGCGCCTTCAGCTCACTTACTGACATTGGCGCAGTGACGCGAGAAAGGAAAGAAGCTTCCGCCGAAAGCAGGTCGACCCCGTTATCTGCACCGGGCGCTGGCGAAAGCGTTTCATTCGTGCTCTGGAATCTGGTGGCAATGAAATTTCCCGGTAAGCGACGCGCGCATTCAACTAACAGCAGTCTGGAATCAAGTGCGATACGCATCTCTTTCGCCAAACGGACGCGGGTATCGTAGCTCCACTGGCCATCTGTCCATAGCAGAGCCAGGCGAAGTACATCAGATACTTGTTGGCCGCGTATCTTGTCCAGAGCGGAGCGCTGCATAAGGCCCTGGCTTAACAAAGCATCTGCCAGATCCGCATCTCCCTTACCGCCGAACCTCGCGATCAGGGCGTCATTGAGCACGCCGCACTTTTTCAAGGCCTCCCCCAGGCGGTGAGTCCGCACATTCGATGTGGCATACACAATTTCGCCGGCGTCGAAATAGACGACAATCTTTACGCGCTCGCGCTCAAGGCGAAGCGCGCCCGTGAGGGGTACACTAGCTATTTCTCGAATTAGCTCGGCCAGCGGATGCTCGCTCAATTGACCATTCATGCGCGCACTGGACCTCATCCAGCTCTCCATCAACTATAACGCACGCGCGCGAGAAAATAGAAGGCAGGGGTCCAAAGAGTATTGCGGGAGTTTGAGCACTTGCCTTGAGCACAACTCGCGGTCCCATGAGGTCAGTACCGCCCGCGGTAGCGGGTGGGTCAGTTACATTAATA
>JBDUCF010000203.1:0-5480 GCA_040003545.1 Pyrinomonadaceae bacterium
TGGTAAAGCTTGTTGAGTTTCATGTCCGGTTCTCCGGCAGGATGTCTTCAGAGCCTGTCTTCTTTCGAACCGCCGCCATCATCTTTTCAAACACCTCATCGATGGATAATCCAGTCGAGTCAACGACGATGGCATCCTCAGCGACTTTGAGCGGCGAATCGTCACGCGTCGAATCGCGCCGGTCACGCTCGATCATGTCAGCCAGGGTGGCCTCGAAAGAGACGTCCTTCTTGTGCCCACGTTCTTCAGTACAGCGTCGTTGTGCGCGTTCATCGGGCGCGGCTGTCAGAAAAAACTTCACGTCCGCGTCTGGGAAAACTACGGTGCCGATGTCGCGGCCGTTGAGCACGGCGCCTCGCTTTCCCATTTCGCGCTGCCGCTTAACCATTGCACGCCTCACGGCAGGAATAGTTGAGATAACTGATGAGATCTCAGTGACTTCTTCGGTGCGAATCTCGTCAGTAACGTCGCGGCCTTCCAAAGTTACTCTCAAAGAATCGGGATCGCCCTCGATGTCTATGTCAACACGCGACGCGAGGGAACCGACAGCGATATCGTCGCTCGCGCTAATGCTCGATTCCATCACGGCTAGAGCCAGCGCCCGGTACATTGATCCGGTATCGATGTAAAGCAGGTTGAGAGCGCGCGCCAGCATCCGGCCAAGCGTAGATTTTCCGGCCCCGCTTGGCCCATCAATGGCGATGATCAGGTTTCCCTTCATTTTGCACCGGCGCGCAACCAGTTCAGACTTAAGCTCGTCATAGAGCGTCAACTCTTTGGAGTGCTTCGACCTGTCGGAGCTTTGGTCCGCGGCGACCTGGCGCCGCCGTCTTTGCATATCTTCAATTAGCAAAAGTCGTGACAGCTACATCAGGCCAAAGCGCCGACAGGTCGGCGCACTCCAAGGAGTTGACCCCGACTACCCACTCCCACTTAATCAGAGGTGATCGACTTTAGACAAACGCAGAGAACACTTCGTTTGAGAGCAATGCGCCTGTGCGCGTGAGTTTAAGCAGGTCGCCATCGCATTCGATCAAGCCTGCTTCACGAAAACGGGCCAGATCGTCTTCATGTTGTGCGCCAAGATCTGCGCCAAACATCCGGCTGTACTCCTTCATGCTCAAACCCTGCATCATCCTTAAGCCAAGAAACACAGCTTCGGCCTGCCGGTCCTGTTTGGTTAATCGAGTTTCACTTACAATTGCCGAACCATCCTGCTCCATCATCGTCACATAGCGCATTAGATCGCGTTCGTTGGCCCAGCGCCGGAACGATCCATCGTATGAATGCGCCGAACATCCAAACCCGTAATATGGAGCTCCCGTCCAGTATTTGGTGTTATGCCGTGATTCAAGTCCGGGCAAACACAGATTTGATATTTCATAATGCTCATAGCCTGCTTCCGGAGCCCGGTCGAGCATCAACTCATACATTGCTACGGCTGTGTCTTCATCGGGCTTTGGTTGTAACCCCATGCAGATGTGTTTTGCCAGCGGTGTTCCTTCATGGACCTCCAGCAAATAGAAGGATAGATGTTCCGGCTTTAACGAGAACGCCTCATCAAGGTTACGGTTCCATCCGTCCAACGTCTGGCCCGGAAGTCCGGCAATTAGATCGAAGCTAACATTATCGAAGCCCGCGTCACGTAAATAACGAAACGTTCGGCGCGTATCGTCGGCGCTGTGCGAGCGTCCCAGGCGAGCGAGCTCATGATCGTCAAATGTCTGCGCACCAAAACTTGCGCGGTTTACTCCGAGCTGCCGGAATGCCTTGAGGATTTCTAGAGAAACCGTACCGGGATTGATCTCTATCGTAATTTCCGCCCCCGTTGAAACCTCGAAGCGTTCCTGGACAGCATCTAAGATCGTTTCCACCTGAATGGGCGAAAGCAGCGACGGCGTGCCGCCACCAAAAAAGATCGTATCTACGGTTTCCGCCGTCTCGACTCCTCGGAACGACTTAATCTCATTCACTAAACTGGGAACATATCGGTCGGCCAGGGCAGAGGTATACAGGCCGGTGGCGAAGTCGCAATACGAACAACGAGAGCGGCAAAATGGTATGTGAATGTATATTCCGGCCGGTTTCATAAGTTTATCCGCAGGTTATGCCGAAATAGGTCCTATATGACCTATCGGACCTATCTCCGCGTAATCTGTGTAATCTGCGGATGTTTATTTCCCGATTCGGCGCAGGCTCCCTTCGCCGCTGATCGATTTCGACATTCCTCGGCTTACGCGCTCCGCCTCGGCAAAGACGCGCAGGAAGTTTTCCCCCAGAATCTTGCGTATGTCCTTCTCGCTGTAACCTCGTTTCAGGAGTTCATAAGTGATATTCGGCAACATCGAAACGTCCTGCGCGCCTTCAGGCATATCGACGGCGCCGTCAAAGTCGGCGCCGATGCCGACATGATCGATGCCCGCCACTTTAACGATATGATCGATATGATCGATGAGCTTTGAGAGAGGCAGGGGCGGTAACGGATTCGCAGCATCCAGTTTATCGCCTTCTTCGGCAAGTCGTTCCGGATCATCTTTGTACTTCTCGTCGAGCGCGTCCTGCTGTGCTTTCAGGCGTTGATTACGCTCTTCGTTTTGCGGCGTCACGGTGGCGGCGTCGACGAAGACACTGTAAAAATTCACCTGCACCACGCCGCCATTCTTTGCGATCCGCCGGAGCAGATCGTCGGGAATGTTTCGCGGGACATTGCTGAGCGCTCTGGCGGAAGAGTGCGTGGCCACGATCGGCGCTTTCGAAACATCGAGCGCGTCGCTCATCGTTTCATCTGAAACGTGCGAGACATCGACGAGCATTCCCAGCCGGTTCATCTCCCGCACAACTTCTTCTCCGAAAGGCGAGAGGCCATGATGTATTTTCTCGCCCCGCCCGGCGTCGGCCCAGTCGTTGGTGTTGTTCCAGGTGAGAGTCATGTAGCGAACGCCGAGTCGATGAAACTCGCGCAAGGTGGCCAGCGAGTTCTCAATCGCATGGCCACCCTCGATACCCAGCAACGCGGCGATCTTCTTTTCCTTCTTGGCGCGGCGTATGTCCGCGGCCGAGGTGGCTAACATCAGGTCGTTTGGATGTCGCTCAACCGCACGATAAACCGAGTCGATCATGTCGAGTGTGCGGCGCGCTGCTCCGCCGTGGGCGACATACCAGGGCCGGATGTAAAGCGAAAAGAACTCGGCCGTCAACCCACCCTGCTTCATGCGCTCGATGCTGGTGCGATAAGGCACCGGCGGCGGGCCGCTGAGATCGTAATCATCATTCGTCATCGGCGTCGTCACATCGTTGTGCGTGTCGATGACGATGGCCTTTCGATGGATCTCGAGCGCTTTCTTCCAAAGCGCTTCATCGCGTGGTTCGGTGGGAACAGACAGCTTGGAACCGTGGCTGTGTCCGGCAATCGCATCAAGTCGCTTAGCCGCTCCAGCCGGCGCAATAGATGAATAAAAGAGCGAGACAAGGAACAGACAGACAGCTGCGACGTTTGAAATCTTTCGGAGATACATGATGCGCCTCTCAAGGAAAGTGTGTACAGGAAGTTATAGCAACGCCATAGTGCAAAGAAGCAGTGCCACCGTCAAGTTGGCGGGAATGAAAGCCGCCTTTCCCTCCGTAGGAGCGAGATGTTTATAGCATTTAATGTTTTTATTAACACAAAGCTCCGTAGGAGCCGAATGTCTTATGCTGCATCAATCAACATTTCGCTCCTAAAGGAGCTGATTGGATTTGGACTGGCCAGCCGCCCTATAAACATTCTGCCCCTCCGGGGCAAAGCAGCCGAGAAGTAGCTTCCAAAAATCCCGCCTCCCCGAAAGCCGCAGGCCTTACCCCCATAAGGCGGGTGCAGCCGTGCGCGGAAGTGTGGCAAACCACATTGAGGGTCGACAGTTGTGAGTGCACTATGAATTCGATGCGATTTGCCTACCGACTCTGCCTCCTGTCGATTCTAGTTCTTACCTCTGCATGTGGTTTCGAACGCCGGCAATCAGCAGATAGCGGATTGGCAGAGGTGACGCCCACTGCACAAGTATCGCCTCAGATTTCTCCCGGGAAACCGGTTCAGGCTCGTCCACTCGAAAAGGAGTGGAAAAACAAGTTTACTTTCAAGACCCACGCCCTTTCAGAGAAACATGATGGTTACTGTCCATATGAAATATCGGCGGAGTATCCGGAGGCATTAAGTAGAGACCTACGCGTAAGGAGATTCAACAGATGGATAAAAAGAAAAGTGCTAGCCGACGTTGCGAGGTTCAGAGGTCTTGAGCTTAGAGCAGAGCCGAGCGCAAAAAAGAAGCAAAGCGATTAATCACCGAGGGGTTGGAACTAACCTTCGATATGTACTATTCAGACGAGCGGCTGATAAGTTTTCGTTTGACACACGGCGTAATGGCTGCAGGCCAAATGCACCCGATCGCTTATTATGAAACCATCAACTACGACCTTGCGAAACAGCGGCCGCTCCTTGCGCGCGACGTGCTTGGACGTGGGTATTTAAAGATCTTCTCTGCTTACTCTCGAAAGTATCTAAGCGAGACCTACGAGATACCAAACGAGGACTGGTTTATTGAAGGGACGGCACCGCGCCTTCGCAATCTTGGCAATTGGAGCGTTGTTCCTGATGGCATGTTGATCTCTTTTGAGGACTATCAAGTCAGTTCCCACAGCTTCGGTCAGCCGGAGTTGATTGTCCCCTATTCCGAGCTTCGAAAAGTCTTGCTAAGAAGCAGCATCACTCGCTCGTTTCCGAAGGGATGACAACTTAGCGAGCAAGTGATCCTTCTTGATTTTGTTTTCTAAGTTTAGAATCATCACAATGTCCATCCTGATTGCCGAAGACAACGTAGCCCAACGCCACTACCTTCGCGAGATATTGGAAAAGGAGTTTCCCGCGAACGCGCCCGTGGTGGAAGCGGCTGATGGCGAAGAGACGGTGAAACTGGCGCTCGAACACAAGCCGGACGTTTGCATTCTCGATATTCAGATGCCCAAGCTCTCCGGTGTCAAAGCCGCGCGCGCTATTTGGCGCGACTTCCCTTCGGCGCGGATCATCTTCTGGACTCAGTTTCCGCACGAAATCTACATCAACGAGATTCGGAAGATCGTTAAGTCAGTAGATCCGCCGCCGGCTTACGGCTTTATTCACAAGAACAACCCTGAATCCCGTTTTCTTCGTTTTGTCGCTGCCGTGCTCGAAGACGGCGCCGATATGATCGATCCGGCGTTCAAGGATTCGTTCAAGCGGCCACTGCTTACCGAGTTTGAATCGGAGGCGCTTTACTATCTGGCGCTCGGCCTCTCAAACTGGGCCATCGCCCGGAAATGCAGCCTTTCGCTGCGGGGCGTCGAGAGTCGCCTGGCGACACTTTACGAAAAGCTTTTCCTATCAATGTCGGAAGGCACCGAGCATGAGGCGTATGAAAAGCTCGCCTACAACGTGCGCACGCGCGCATTCTTCGAAGCACTGCGGCGCG
>JBDUCF010000204.1:0-5479 GCA_040003545.1 Pyrinomonadaceae bacterium
CTTGCAGATCTTCTCGTGGAAAGCCTCGATGCGGAGGCTCTCACGCAGATTGATCGATTATGGCTGTCTGAAGCGAAACGACGGCGAGATGTACGCAATACTCTATACGATTGAACCCGAATTCGTACTCATCGTCTCTGTCGGCCACTGCTCTCGCGAGCCGGGATACTGGAAGGAACGGCTGGGGAAAGCCATACCAGCTAAAGCGCAAGGTGCAGATGCCCCTTGAAGCGAGTACCACAAACGTGTGTCGGCCTAGTGCCCGGGCGTCGCGCGTCGGGCATAGTAGCCCTGCCGATACAGCAATCGAATCTTTTGCTTGCGCAGTTGAGGGTTGGCAATCTCAATACGGATCGGGCGGAAGGTACCGTCGCGGGCTTTGTTCTGCGGCGAATAGGCGATCAGATATTGCGATCGCAATTCCTGTTCGATCTGCGCGAAAGCGCCACGAAGTTCGGCATCGTTCCTGGGAAAGAAAGCCCGACCGCCGGTTCGCTCTGAAACCTTTCGCAGGGCGCCCTCGTCAATCTTGTACTCTCCGCGATCCCCTATGCCGATGCCGTAGACCAGCACATTATTCTTGACCGCGAAATCGATGGCCTCGTCCTTCTTGGTGACGCTGCTGGTGTCGTCGCCATCCGTCAGCAGAATGATGGCTCGCCGGCTCCGCTCGGGCGTGTGCGCCAACACTTCGTTGGTGCTGGCCCAGACAGCGTCCCAGATGCTCGACCAGCAGCGCGGGTCTTCTTCAACCGACTTATCCTCCGGATCGCAATCGGGATTGTTCGGCGGCACTTCGACTTTCAAGCGATTTATCGCCTTCCGTAAACGCGCCTTATCGTTGGTTAGCTCCTGTTCGATAAGCGCTTTTCCGGTGAAGGATATTGCCGCAGCCTGATCCCTGTCGGCCCGAATCACTGTATCAAGAAACTCGCCGGCCGCTTTCTGTTCATCCGGCAAGGTCCTTTCCTGTGACTTACTAATATCAACCACGATTGCCAAAGAAAGCGGCAGCTCTGTTTCGCGCTGGAAGATGTCGATCTTTTGGGGCACGCCATTTTCGAAGATGCGAATATCCTCCGGCCGCAGATTCGTTACGAAGTGACGCTCGTTGTCGACGGCAGTAAAGAGCGTATTGACAAGATCTGTTTCGACGCGGATTACATCATCAGACGATAGGTCCGACGGAGCTTGTTCGGCCGGCGTTGGACTGGGGCTGGCTGGTACGGGTTTTACCAGCCTGGGACGCCCACGCGGCTGTTGGCTGGCAGGCTGTTGCGCAGAAACCAGAGGCACGCCGCCGAGCAATGCCGTCAGCAATGAACAGGTTGCCACTATCGATAAGAGATCTCGCAGACTAGTCATTCTTTTGTACGCTCGAATGGTATTCACTCTCATTTCGCGCTTCGCGCTCATTACGGGCGGGGACGCCCGCGCTCCCAGTAACTATCTTGGCGCAATCTCGATCAGACGGCTAATCGGATCGAAGCTTATGCGAAAGGGTCGCAGGGCCGCGCGGCCCAACAATACCGGCGCTCCGCGTTCCGCCCCGGATATAACGTCCGTGGGAACCCTCTGCAAGGATAACGATCCAATTGCCACGGTCATAGGCGCCACACGCCGCGCCGAAATGGTTCCGCCGCCCAAATCCCGAACGGCTCGATTGGATGAACGCCTGCTATCAACGCTGGGGTTATCGCTTAAAGCCAGCCCAAACTCAGAGCCCGTATCGAGCAGCGCTGTCTGCCCGTCATCGAGCACAACGTAGGGCCGGCGGCTGTTGGAATCACGTACCCAGGGAACGATGGCCCCTCCCTCGGGTTCGCTACGATCCTGCAAAGAGTTCAGCGCGGGATCAAAGGAAGATAGTTCCCTTCCCGGAAAATCGATCACGTAGCCCAGCGGCCAGTAGCCTTCAGTAGGATCGAGAAGACCGTCGATGTCACTCGGTAAGATGTCGGCCATAAGAACGGTGCCATTTGAGGGCAGGAAGTTATTCGGATCACCTATAGCTAAATTCTGGGGCCGTACTTCCGCTGCCGTGTTTGTACTCAGCGCTCCGGACAATCCGGCAATCTTGTTCGAGCGGTTACGTATTACCGCGACGGCCGCTTGTGTGGCCACGCGAGACGATATGATGGTCGCGCCGGCGCCAGTGTCGATCACAAAGTTATAAGGGCCGTGACCGTTAATCCAGAGCGGCACTATCAATCCCCTTCCCGACACCTCACGAAAGTATGCCGGCTGAGGAACCCGAGAATGTGATGGCCGTTGGGCTTGATTGAGCGGAGCCCGTTGGGCTTGATTGAAGGCACCCCGTTGGGCTGGGCTCAAGACCGCGTGGGGAGACTGCTGAGAACCACTCTGCGGCGGAGAAAGATAATGGGCAGCCCCAACTGGAGCTGCCCAAATTATCGTCGCCAGGGTAAGAACCAACTTAGCCCCGCCTGGTGCGGTGCTTGTGATGACGTTACGTACCACAGGATTCGTCAGGCTTAGTAGCGCCGGCTACGCTTGCGGATCTTGTAAGTGTACAGAGCCGAACCGCCTGCGCCGGCCAGGGCGCCAATTCCTGCGCCTTTCTTGCCACCAATCAGGCCACCCAGGAGCGCGCCACCACCGGTACCCGCCGCAACAGTTAGCTTGTCACGATGCTTCTGCCAGAAGGTGCGGCTACGGGGCTGGTTGTTGTAATCGTAATAGACCCTTCGCGAACTACTGCTCGAGGACCGCGCCGCCTGATTACGATAGACGACATTCGGCGACGAATATCTCGCTGCTTGCGAACCACTCGTAGCCCGGCCATTGCCGCAAGCTTGGAAGCCGTCACCAAAGCCGTCACGATACGCAGTTTGCTCCTGCGCGGTTTGAAAACGCAAGCTGTTGTTGGCGGCTAGCTGGTTAGCCGATGTCGCGCTGGCCAACTCTGTCGTTGGCGGGTTTGACACATCCGTATACGTCGCCGGCGTAGTCCTGGCGATCGTTGCTGTGTCCGTATTGGAGCTGTTCTGGTTGTGAACCACAAAGGCGCCCACTGAACCGCCTATCAAAGCGGCGACCAGCGCCACCGGTAATAGCAAATTTCGTCTCATCATCATCTCTTATATCTCCTTTGTAATGGATCCGCTTCTGGCGAATTCCACGATGTGGAGCTGCAAGCGGTATTCCTAAAACAGCCCGCAGGAGCTTGGATTGTTCAGATCGCTATCGAACATGCGAATTTCCTTTACAACGCGGGCATATCGAAAAACCTGCAACCCGCTTACAATAATCGCGCAACATCAATGCAAAGGACGGGGGCTAGGCTTACCCTATATGGGATCGAAAAGCATCCCATATCCGCAACAGAACTGTAACGCGAGCCGTTCGCTGCGTCCGCAGACGCGGAAAGGCCGGTAGAGAAGCATCTTCTCTACCGGCCTGGTCAGACAGGATTTATCCTGCGTTAACTGCTGACTATTGATTCGTCTTTTCGCGGAGCAACTCGATGGCTTTCTTCAGTTGCAGATCTTCAACCTGCGGCTTCGCGCCCGCGTCAGGCCCTACGTCGCGCTTGTCATTTGCCACGCCTGGCTTTGAGGCGGCATCGTCGTCATTGCCGGTCAGTTCTTCAGGATCTACACCATCCAGAATCTCCGGCCGCTTTACCTCGACGGAGGGGGCGACCCCTGAATGAGAACGATCTTCTCCCAGGAAGGACTTTCCACTGGCCGAGGCCCACTTGATGGTTGTCAGCAACAAGCCGTCACCATCACGCAGAGTAAAGAGTTGCTGCTCGGCGCCGGCGCCGAAACTCTTCTCGCCTACCACCTCGCCGCGCTTGCGCTCCAACAATGCTGACGCGATGACTTCCGCGGCGCCGGCAGTGCCGGTATCAATTAGCGCCGTTACCGGCCCGTTGAATATGGCATTCCTGGGATCAGCCGTGAAGGCCTTGAGGACCCGAGCTTCGCGCCCGATTTGCTCCGCGATAGCTCCGTCCTTTATGAAGAAATTTGCTACCGCCACTCCTTCGGAGAGTGACCCGCCGGCGACGTTCCTCAAATCGATAACGATCTTTTGCGCGCCTTGCCGCTGTAGTTCCTGTAAGCGCGCCCGAACATCGGCGGCCTCGCCGGTATCCAGACTATTTATGCGGAGAATGCCGATGCGACCTGCTTCCATCCGCGCTTCCGCCGCCGGCGCTTTGAATAAACCGCGGCGCACACTCAGCGTCATGGGACGAGCATTAGCGCGGAGGATTCGTAACTTGACCTCCGAGCCGGCTGAGCCGCTAAGAAGCTGCCGCGCGTCGTAGAGTGAAATATCCCGGGTGGCCCGACCGTCTATGTATTCGATAATGTCGCCGGCCCGCACGCCGGCTTGATCTGCGGGCGCACCCTTTACCGGCGCAATCACATACAAGTACGAAGCGACCTGGGACAGCTCTGCTCCGATGCCAACCTGATTGTTGGCCCCGGCGCTGCGAAATTCCTTCACCTGTCCGGCGGTTAGATATGTAGAGTACGGATCAAGTCCGTAGGCCAGTCCGCGCAAGGCGCCGGCGCGAACCTTCTCCATATTAGGCTCGTCCACATAATCGTTTTGTATGTGCTGCAGGACAGTTCCAAAGATGCGCAATTGCGCTCCCGGATCGGTGGCCGGCTGTTGGGCGCGGGTGGAAATCCATCCTCCTACAACCGTATAAAGCGCCAGGCTGGCAGACAATACGACCAGCGCAAACTTGCTGCGAAATGTCATTGGATAGACCTCAAAATCATGCTGCTTGAATCCCGAAACACGCGGGCAGTACACTTAAACCATCGCGTTCGGTATCATACAGTGACGATAAAAGGCGCGCAAGCATGCGCTTGCGCCCCACAGAGATGGACTCGCCTGAATCAACCTTAAAACGATCAGAACCTGACGGCGGCAAGCCTGCATCGGGCCGCTTTGCCGCGCTGGACATTGGCGCGAAGCGGATCGGGGTTGCGATCTCCGACGAACTGAACATTAGTATTAGCAGATTGCCACCCATCCAACGTACTAGTTGGAAGCGCCTCCTGCTGGAAGTGGCGGAACTTGTCCAGCACTATGACGCTCGCGCCCTGGTAATTGGTTTGCCGTTGAGCCTGGATGGAACAGAAGGTTCTGCGGCTCTCGACGTGCGGCGCCTGGCCGAGAAGTTCCGTTTATCCCTGAAGGTCCCTGTTTGCCTGCAAGACGAGCGGCTAACAACCTTTCAGGCGAAAGAGAATCTGCGATCAATGAGCTACGATCAGAGCGAAATCGATCGGCGATTGGATAGCGAAGCCGCTGCCATAATCCTGGGAGATTTCATTGCCAGCCGAGATCGTTGATCGCTATTGATTCCTCAGCGGTCAACTGATTCACCTGGTCACACTTTATGAAGCGCCTTTTAGTTGGAGCACTGCTGGTTTTTCTGCTGGTCGTTGGCGGCCTCTCTATATGGCTCTACCGCGACCTGCATAACCCCATC
>JBDUCF010000205.1:0-5469 GCA_040003545.1 Pyrinomonadaceae bacterium
TCATAAAATCGATCGCGTAGGGCACGCCGTCCTTGATGGCGAACTCCACCGTGTTGATGTCATAGCCCAACGCGCTGCAGAGCGTGCGCACGTCTTTTGTCACTCGCTTTGCCATCTCGGGCGCGAGGTAATCGGGGTTAGGCACGTACTGCTCGCCTGACAGGTAAGGCTTGCGCGGATCGTACGGCATGATCATCACCTCCTGCTGGCCAATGCAATAGCAGCGCACGAACTGGTCGAAGTCAATGAACTCCTGGAGCGTCATGCAAAGCGTGCCGGTCTGATCGTATTCCAGCCAGAGTTCTTCGATCGAGTTCACGCGCGAGACATTCTTCCAACCACCGCCATCGAATGGTTTCATAATCGCGGGCAGCCCGACGTAGTCGATGATGCCCTGCCAGTCAAGGGGAAACTCCAAATTGCGCAGGCTTTCGCTGACGATGCCTTTGATGTAGTCCTTCTGCGGCAGGAGCACAGTCCTGGGAACGGCAACGCCGAGCTTTGCCGCCAGCGAATAATTAAAAAACTTGTCATCCGCCGACCACCAGAACGGATTGTTGATGACCACCGTTCCTTCCAGCGCCGCTCGCTTCAGGGTGGCGCGATAGAAGGGAACCTCATGCGAAATACGATCGACGATTAGATCATAGGCCGGGGGCAAATCATGTCGGACACCCCCGAGGGTGATGTATTCGGCAATCGTCTTGCCTTTTCCTCGTTCGTTAATGTTTTTAATAAGCGCTTCGGGAAATGTCTTCTCGCGACCTACCAGAATACCTACTCTTTTCATAGTTTTCCTTTCCTTTCATTACTCATGCGCCAGGTGGTCTGGAGTCCGATAAACTGTTAGTTCGTGGCATAGACAGTCCGTAACAACGCCAGCGTCTGAAACTCGGCAATCTACCTTGCTCTGCAAAGTGATGTCAAACATCGGGAACCACAGGCATCCGGTTGAATGAGTATGGGCATCCATGTCAGTTGTAAAGCCTCCGCGCGATCTTGCGTCGCGTTGCTGTGTTACAATTTGCGCCAAGTGGAGAGGTAGCCGTTCGTCTGCCGAAGTCATCGTCGCTCGATGGCCGAATCAGGTGGACTGCGCAATCAGACAACTGGAGAGCTATTCGTGTTACGACCCTTAATGAAATCTGGACTGCCCATCGCTCTGATTCTTGTTGGCGTGGCGCTATATGGTTCTCCGGTAGCGGCGGGACAAGAGAAGACCTTCACTCCCGAGCAAATAGCTGAATCGGTAATTACCATTTACGGGGGCCGGCCGGCGCTGCTCCAGATTCGCCGCAACGGCCTCGAGCGCGGCAAAGCCACAGCCATAAGGGATGACGGGCGCACCGAAGAGTCGCGCTACGAGCGTCGTTTTGTTCGCGGCGAAAGCTTTGACAAGGACAAGATCCGGCTCGACCAGAAATCGCCCACCCTGGAGTACGCGCTCATATATAACGGTGGACACACCTGGGGCATCATCAACGGAGCGGCCTTCACGCCGCGTCAGGAAGCGACCGAGAGTTTCCTCTCCGCGCAACGGCATGGGCTGGATGCTTTGCTGCGCTATAAGGAGAACGGTTCGACTCTCGCCCTTTCCAATCGGGAGAAGCAGAAAGGTCTTGACCTATATGTGCTCGACCTGACGGATAAGGAAAAGCATAAGACGCGCTTCTACATTAGCGCTAAGTCCGCACATGTTCTGTGGTTGGAGTACGAGGAACCGGGTCAGGATCCCACCAGGCCGGTTAAGTACCTAACGAAGTTCGCCGATTACCGTTACGCGCAAGGCACTTTGGTTCCTTATCGCACGCTGAGTTTCGAAGACGGCAAGCAGACTCAGGAAATGCGTATCATGACAATCACCTACGGGGTCAAGATGGAAGACGCTTTGTTCCAGAACCCCGACGTCCAGACCTCGTCAGTAACTCCCTAGCCGACTGCCGAAAACTTCCCGCAACGAAACTTAAGGAACTGCCACGCCTGGCGGGCGTGTATTGCCTGCGGGTGGCGTTATAATGCCCTGGCCGAATAGGCCACCCCGCGCGAGATCCAGCGGGAGTCGTTCGAAACGTCGGAACGCTCATTCGCCCGGCGCCTGAGCAAGAGAGCCTGCCTCCCTGATGAGTACCGTAACGTCTCTTAATGAGCTCGAGTTTGCCGGCGTACTTCCGGCTCCCGTAATTGAGCGGGTGTCGGACCATGCTTTGCTCGCGGCCGCGGAAGCCGGCGATGAGGACGCCTTTGCCGAATTAGTGGGGCGGTATCGGAACCAGATTACGAGTTACATCTATCGTATGACGAATGACTATGAGGGAGCAGTCGATCTGGCGCAGGAAACATTCGTTCGCGTTTACCGGGCTGCGTCGCGTTATCAAACGACGCACGCCTTCTCGACATACATCTACCGCATCGCGACGAATCTGGCGATTAGCGAGCTGCGCAAAAGAAAGCGGCGGCGTCTGGTTTCGATGACGGGTTTCTTCGAGTCGCATGATGGCAAAGAGCCCACTGAGTTTAATCCGCCGGATAGTCGTCCGCTTCAGGACGTGGCGTTGGTCGACAACGAGAGGCGAACGGCGGTCCAGCGAGCTATCAGCACGCTGCCGGAAAAGTATCGCGCGCCATTGGTGCTGCGGGATGTTGAAGGAAAGAGTTATGAAGACATTGCCGGGATACTGCGAACCAGCGAAGGCACAGTGAAATCACGCATCAGCCGCGCCCGCGGTTTCCTGCGCGACAAGATGAGAAACTATTTGTAGGGTGAATTACCATGAAAAACAGGGATTGCCGAAACACACTGCTCGAGATTGACTCGAATGAGCCGGCCCAGCGGCTCAGCGAAAAGTCAGTAGCGCACATTGCCCATTGCTCGAGTTGCCGCGAGGCGTCGGATCAGGGGTCTTCGCTACGCCAGCTGATAGCCGGCTTTGAAACTGTCAGCGCGCCGCCTGATTTCGATATGCGATTGCGCGCGCGACTCGCCAGCGAGAGAAAACCAGTTGTCGCGTGGATAAATCTTTTGCGTCAGGCTCCAGGCGCTTCGGCGTTTGCATTGGCTTTTTCGCTGCTTGTGATAGGCACGTTAGCCTTCTACCTGCGGCCGCCGGGCACACAGGAAGTTGCTGGGACAAGAGAGCGTCCCGGGCAAAGCTCAGGCAAGACAAATGGAACGAGCGGTGCTATACCGGCGGCGACTTCTGCTTCGAACGAATTGGTCAGTGGAGCGCCGGCAGGTAGTGTTCAGACAAGCGGTCAAACAGGCGGATCCAACCAGACTATTCCCGCAACTGCGTCGCGAGAGACGGCGTCAACCTCCAGGCGAGCGGGCAGACCAGGCGCGGACCTGAATACAGTCACGAACGGATCCGACATAACGTCAAGAGAGTTCAGTCAACTTCCGGCGAGCATAATCAAACGCCCCAGCGACACCGAGCCGGGGATGTCACCAGTGGTGTCGTTAAGTGCGCCGGCTCAACCGGTAGTCGTATCAATGCGCGATGACCATGGCGCGACGCGCACAATCTCGCTGCCTCCCGTCAGTTTTGGATCGCAAAGGCTGGTCCAGCGGGGCTATCAGCCAGCCTCGCTGATTTCATCCGCGAAAGGTGTTTGGTAAGGGAATATGAAAAGAAGTACTTCTGATGTCTGTTTGCTCTTCGTCACGCTGATCTGCGCGGCGGTGGTAAGCGGGCCTAATGTATATGGTCAAGACAAGCCTGCGCCGCCATCGCAGAATCCATCTCGGCATCCGGCGCCGGTTGTCACTGAATCGCGCACTGAAGCGCCGCAGGTAGTAACCATCGTTCATCGGTTGAATGGAATCAAACTGCTTCGTTTGTTGCGTCACATGTCGGGCGACATGAGTACGGTCGCCACACTTAACAATTCATTTGCCGTCGGCGATGAAGTTCATACCAACATTATCGCCGGGCTGGCCCTCGAGGACGGTCACACAATCGCCGTATGGCTGCCGCAGGCCGAAGCTGAAGTTGAGGCGCCGTTCGCATTTGCCGTTAATGCCGTGCCGCCCGGCCCCGCGGAAACACCAGGCGCGATCCCCTCGTTTCCAGCGATTCCATCGTTTCCCGGGGTTGCACCTTTCCCTCCGGGCGCCTCGCACCTGACGGTTTTTGCTCGTGATGGCAATGAACAACGGGCGCGTTACATTGGGCTGGATGGACTGACTGGAATATCGGTATTGCGGATCAACGGTCTGGTCACCGCAATTCCCAACAGTGAATCAGCGGCGAAGGTGGTTGCGGGCGAGAGAGTCCGATTGTTCGCTCCGGAAAGCGTTGCGCAGACGGCGGCAACAGCGCCTGGAAGAGTCTATGTTCGCGTTGGAGCGAGCGAAGCCAGGGTCGCCCAGGTTCTGCGCTCTGAGTCGGGACGAATTGAGCGTCTGACCGCGCGAGGATTGAACCTGTCGCCATCGGTCATTGGGGGCGTCGCCATTGATGACGCTGGTGTGACCGTCGGTATTGTCCAGGGCGTGACGGGAAATGACGCTTCGATCATCCCTCTGGAGACTATTCGGATGGCGGCCAGGCGCGTCATGGAGCGGCAAGCGAGCGTGCCCCGGCCACTGCTCGGAATTCGCGGCGAGGCTGTTGGTTCGATACCGATGGCCCAGATGTTACTTAAGGGATGGCCCTCTAACGAAGCCTCTGCGCTTTGGGAAAAGCGCGTCGGCATTATGCTAACTGCGGTAGTTCCCGGCACCCCCGCCGCGTTAGCCAGTCTGCGCCCCGGAGATGTGATCCTGCGGGTTAACGAGAATGATGTCAGAAGTGCGCAGGATTTTTCGGCGCTGCTCGCGCAGTGTGAAGCCGCCATCCCAGTGAAATTCACTGTAGTGAAACCCAACCAGGCGTCGCCGCAGGCCATCACCGTAAAACTAACCGACGCCTTTAATTTTGCCTTCAAGATGGAACTTGAAGGAGTGATGGCGAGAACACCGCGAGCACCAAGATCGCCAAGAACGGCGCCGGCCGATCCGCTTGCCACCCTGGGTATTGAGACGCTTGCGTTTGGCCCACGAGCCGCTGTCCAGTTGCGGGCCCAGAGTGGGTTACTTGTTGTCTGGGTAAAGCCCGAAAGCATTGCCTACCGCGGCGGCGTTCGGGAAGGCGATGTGATCGAGACAGTCGATAGCCGGGTCATTGCCCGGCGCCCGGTTGGAACTGAGGCCATCTTTCAGCCGAGCAAAACAGTTGTCTTAGGGGTCGTTCGCAATGGCAAGAGGATTCAGATAACGGTTCAGAAGCAAGACGAAAAGAAGCAAGACAAAGAGAAGGACGAGAAGAAGAATTAAAGGCGCTCCGAGTTGCGGTTGCAGTGTAAAGGGATGGCTTCGGCCATCCCTTTAGTTTTGGAGTGCGGTGACTTGTCGCCGCTTTGGTCCGGCTGCGACTTGTCGGAGCCTTTGCACGTTGAGTTCACTATGGGAAGCGGCATCAAGCTGCCAAA
>JBDUCF010000206.1:0-5457 GCA_040003545.1 Pyrinomonadaceae bacterium
ATAGGCCTGCAGACTGAACGATCGCGACAAACGCGCCCAACGGGCGACGCGCATTAAATATGTTCGTGGGATAAAACCAACCGAGGAAGAAAAAGAAAACGCCGTTGACAATGAGGGCCATGAACGCCGGTGCGGCCAACGATCCATGGTCGCGCACTTCGCGCATTCCGCGCAGCGGCGCGTAAAGAATCATCGAAAGTAGCCGCAGCCAGCCAGCCATAATCATCTAACGCTCATGGAGCCCACGCAGAGACTGAAGCCCCTGACGAAGTTATCGCGCAGAGGTGAACGATGTGGCCTTGCCCGGATCCCTGCTTTACTACGGCGCGTCCATCAGCTCGGAAGGCGTGGACTCCGGCCTTGATCCGGAAGCCGGCGGCACAGCGGCGTAGTGCGCATCGTGGGAAATCAGACTTAAGGCGCTCAAAGGCCAGTAGCGAAACAGCGCTTTACCATAAATGTACTTTTTGGGAACCAGACCCCAGCTGCGCGAATCACTGGAGTTATCGCGATTGTCGCCGAGCACAAAATAGTAATTAGGCCTGACGTAAACCGGCGGCCTGCTGCCGTGCGAAACGTTTAACTGCGGATCGAGATAAGTCTCGTCCAACTCCATTCCGTTTACGCGTACCCGGCCCTCGTACATTTCCACCGTATCGCCCGGCAAGCCTATCACTCGTTTGATATAACTTTTCGAGGGGTCGTCCGGAAACCAAAAAACTACGACGTCCCCGCGATAGACTCTGGGCATCCAGCGATATTCGTCGTAATAAATTAGCTTGTTAACAAATATCCTTTCGCCGTCATGCAGATGCGGCAGCATCGAAGTGCCTTCGACTTTCACTGGCTGAACCACAAAGACTACGGCCAGCGCGGCCACCATCAGCGCGAAGATCAGATCGCGAATTAGCAACCTGCCTTCAGTCCAGAGGTGACGACGCGCCACTTCGCGCGGGCGATGCACGTCGATGTCCGTGTCGTCGTCAACGTGGATGCCGCCAAAGGGTGGTACGTGTTTGCTTCGATTTCCAAACATAGGTTTAAGAAGATGATTACTGGCTACAATGATGACATATGACGATTGACCAACCGGTCGAACCTATCAATTGCGCCTGCCCGCGTGAATGATCGTTCGTTCTTCCGACTGTCCATCGTCTCTCGCGCCGTTACCTTTGTCAAACGCGAGGATTGCGGCCCTGCAACAGGATGCGCTTGACAGGCTCAACTCTGCTTTCTATCATCGCATCCACTGAAAAACACCGCCAAAGAAGCAAGCCTATTTCACAAAGATACCTGGATGGAGGCCTGAAGCCGTGATCAAACTTGATATTATTAACCGTGTAGCCGATCGAACCGGCGTGCCCAAGATGAAGGCCGAACAAGCCGTCGATGCCCTTTTTCATTCCATGAAGGAGGCGCTGACACGAGGTGAACGTATTGAGCTGCGCGGCTTCGGCGTGTTTGTCGTCAAGCCCCGGAAACGCGGCGTGGGTCGCAACCCGCGGACCGGCGAAGAGGTTGCGATCCCTTCCGGCAAGACCATCCGCTTCAAACCAGGCAAAGAACTGCAGGCCCACGAAGACGATGGATCACCCGAAAGCGATACGACACCTCGTCCGCCAGAATCCAGTTTTTAAGTTGGCTTACCATCGCATTGAAGAACATCCAGCCTGAGCGTTT
The DNA here is from genome assembly GCA_040003545.1 of Pyrinomonadaceae bacterium. Classification (GTDB taxonomy): domain Bacteria; phylum Acidobacteriota; class Blastocatellia; order Pyrinomonadales; family Pyrinomonadaceae; genus DASXRU01. The sequence goes on from JBDUCF010000206.1 coordinate 1,681, forward strand.
CTTCGGATCCTTTGTTCTGACCTCCGGCACTCGATCTCCGCCTTATGTCACAAGTTAGCGAGACAGTTTCGCCATTCATTGAAATTGTGAAGCCCGTGCGCGCCCGGCAAGCGGCCCGCCCCACTACCGGCGAATGGATCAGACACCTGGGACTCTTGGCGCTGACGGCAATCACTACCACCATAGCCGGCATAATGCTGATTGGTCCCGACGTGGATCCTGGCAGCCAGCCGCATTCCGGCTTAATCGGCTCTCTGCTGTTTCTGCCACAGTATTATTTCCGCGCGGTTGGCGCATTGATCTTTCATGCGTTCACAAATCCCGCCATCTTAATGCAAGGCATTACTTTTTCCGCGGCGCTGCTTTCTATACTGGCAGCCCACGAGGCCGGCCATTACGTTGCTTGCCGCCGGTACGGCGTGGATGCGACGCTGCCATTCTTTATTCCCGCGCCGCCGCTTTTTCTGGCCGGAACATTTGGAGCTTTCATAAAGATCAAGTCGCCGATTCCTTCTCGACGGGCCCTGTTCGACATCGGGCTGGCGGGACCGTTGGCTGGATTTGTAGTAGCACTGCCAATTGCAGTGGCCGGCATCGTGAATCTGCATTCCATCCCTCTTCCTGCAGGCGACGGAATTATCTTTAATGATCCCCTGCTCTTTCGTTTGATAGGGCGGGTGTTCCGGGTGAACCTCGACAACACGACGCTGAATCCTTTTTACATGGCGGCCTGGATCGGTTTGCTGGTTACGAGTTTGAATTTAATGCCGGTGAGTCAGCTCGATGGAGGCCACGGCATCTTCGCCATGTTCGGCGCACGGGCGCACCGGACAATAGGCCGCATCGCCTTCGTCACGATGGCGGTGATTGCGGTGCTCGGCTGGTTTTGGCACGGGAGTCCGAGCGGATTTCTTTACGCCCTGCTGCTGGGGATTATGCTGCGCGTACGCCATCCTCAGCCCCTGGAGATGGAGCCACTCGGGCGCGCGCGCGTGGGCTTGGCGGTGATCACGCTGGTGGTTTTCATACTTTCGTTCTGGCCCTTTCCAATTACGATTACCTGAGAAGGGATTGTCATGAGATTACTTCACCCTGGAGGAAGGCTGGTCCTGCTCGGAGTGGTAATCTTTGCGTTCACCAGTTGCCAACTCTTCGAACCGACGGTGGTTAAGAGTGGGGATGGCAGGTTCCAACTAACGGTTCCCGCCGGATGGCGTGAAGATCCTTCCCTGCATGAAAGAGCGGGCATAAGAGCCTCGAACGGGCGCCGGGAGATGTATGTCATCGTGATCAGCGAAGGCAAGGATAGATTCGCGGACAATATGACGCTTGAAGGATTCACCACCATAACCAGGGACAATATGATGAAGAAAGTTGGCTCGCCGCAAGCGACTCCGCCCCATCCAGTCACAGTCTCTGACGCATATCCGGGCATGCAATACGGGATTCAAGGCGAAGTCGACAATGTTCAGGTGGCCTATCTAGTAACTGATGTTGAAACACCGAAGGACTTTCATCAGATCATAACGTGGACGCTACGCTCTCGGATCGACCAAAACGAAATCACGCTTCAAAAGGTAACCAACACCTTCCAGGCGAACTACTAAGCGCGCATCCTTTCGACGACTACTCTGCGATCAGATGAAAACCATTCTTATTACCGGAGGTGCGGGGTTCATCGGTTCGCATCTGGTCGATCGTCTCCTGGCAGAAAGCGAATGGCAGGTTACCGTCGTTGACGACTTCAACGATTTCTACGAGCCCGCGATAAAGCACGCCAACATTCGCGCCCATCTTTCGAATCCTGCCTTCCATTTAGTTGAAGCCGACATACGCGACCGCGCGACTCTGGAGCAGGTGTTCAGCCACACCTCGTTTGATTGCATTGTTCATCTGGCAGCGCGCGCGGGAGTGCGACCCTCTTTACAGCAGCCAGGACTTTACGCAGAAACGAATATCAATGGCACGCTGAATCTTCTGGAGCTGGCGCGGGCGCACAACGTCAAGAAGTTCGTCTTTGGTTCGTCGTCGTCCGTGTATGGCATTAACGCAAAAGTTCCCTTCAGCGAAGACGATCCTATTCGCCGGCCAATCTCGCCCTACGCGGCCACCAAAGCCGCCGGCGAACTTCTCTGTCACACCTATTCACATCTTTATGACCTGCGCTGCGTTTGCCTCCGCTTCTTTACTGTCTATGGAGCGCGCCAACGGCCCGATCTCGCGATACACAAGTTTTCCCAGCTCATCACTGAAGGCCGGCCCCTTCCCATCTTCGGCGACGGCACAACTCGCCGCGATTACACGTTTATTGACGACATTATCGCCGGGGTGCGCGCAGCCATCGATTACGAAGCGAGCGATTACGAAGTAATAAATTTGGGCGAGTCACGCACGGTGGAGCTGCGCGAACTGATTGCGCTCCTGGAAACCGAACTCGGTAAAAAAGCCGTCATCGATCGCCAACCGCTCCAGCCGGGAGATGTGCCCCAGACCTTTGCCGATGTAACTAAGGCCCGGGCCCTGCTGGCCTATAATCCCCGGACGCCAATTGAGGACGGTATCAAGCGATTTGTGGCCTGGTTTCGGCAGGTTAGGCCTCAATAGCCGATGCTCGGATTGTAGCCTGCAACGTTTGCCCAATTGTTCTACAATGCTCAAAACAAAGCGGCTTTGCCGCCCGATGTGCGGAAAGGCTCTGCCTTTCCGTCGAGCTCATTTTCTAAAAGGAGGCTGCACCTCCGACAACCATTGAAGATTGATCATGAAAGTTCTGGAAGAACAAATTACGAGAACTGAGATTGACAGAGCGGCCGGCCGTGGTGGCGATGCACCGGAAGTCTCGGTTTTTCTTCCAGTCTTTAATGAAGAGCCAAACCTGCGGCCACTGCACACCAAACTGACCACCGCCCTCGCATCGCTGCATCGCACCACAGAAATCATTTATGTGGATGATGGCTCGACCGACGGCAGCCTCGAAGTTCTACGCGAGATTGCCCACGCCGACCCACGCGTTCATGTTGTGGCCCTGCGACGGAATTACGGACAAACGGCCGCGATGGCCGCCGGGATTGACGCGGCTCGCGGCCAGGTGCTGATTCCAATGGATGCGGATCTGCAAAACGATCCGGTAGACATCGTTCGATTGCTCGAAAAGATAGACGAAGGCTACGACGTTGTTTCGGGCTGGCGAAAAAATCGCCAGGATAAGCTGGTGACGCGCAAAATTCCTTCAATGCTCGCCAATCGTTTAATCTCCTGGATCGGTGGGGTGCCATTGCACGACTACGGCTGCTCTTTGAAGGCATACCGCCGGGAATCTCTCCAGGATGTGCAACTCTATGGCGAAATGCATCGCTTCATTCCAATATACGCGTCATGGTCGGGAGCCCGCGTGACTGAGATCCCGGTGGAGCATCACGCGCGCACGATGGGCAAATCGAAGTATGGGCTGTCGCGCACCATCAAAGTAGTCTTTGACCTGATGACGATTAAGTTCATGGCGTCCTATCAAACCAAACCGCTTTATCTGTTTGGTTGGGCCGGCTTGTTGACGTTTTTTGTTTCGGCTCTATCTGCCCTGCTGGCTTTCTTGATGAAGTATGCCAACTGGCCCCACCATGCGGACTTTGTGCAAACGCCCCTGCCTGTTGTGGCAACGGTAATGCTCGTGCTCGGCGTGCAATTCTTCTTAATGGGACTATTGGCGGAGATGCTGGTGCGCACCTATCACGAGTCGCAGGCAAAGGCGATCTATACCGTGCGCGAAAGGATTTGAAA
>JBDUCF010000207.1:0-5441 GCA_040003545.1 Pyrinomonadaceae bacterium
GTATGCGGCACATGAGTATTGAAAGTCTGGCCGGAGAAACCTTCGGCGGAAACGGTTTGTTGCTGATGATAAATCCATTCGCGGTTTTGATTCTGCGAACTAACCAGCACTGCCGACGAAGAGCGCACCGGCGCGATGCGATTGCCGGTTACCGTGCCGTCGCGGCCCAGCATGAATATGTCGTCCCGCAGTACCTGGAAGTTATAGCTGGTGAAATTGCGCGTGTCGCCACCTTCATTGTGGCGGTTGGCCATCTTCCGATTTGCCTGCATCGACAGGTGGCACCCGAAACATCCGGTCACCCAGGAAGAGTGGCAGGAGAAACAGCTCATCTGTTCGTCCTGGTGGGCCAACTTCCTGGCATCCGCCGGAACATCACCCCAGGTCGCGTTGTCTGTGCGAATGGTCTTGGCGTAGCGCGATTTCTCGCTGTAATCCCGCTCGCCCGGGGTGATGGTGTCGATGGTCTGCTTGACGCGCCACCACCGGCCCGGCTCGACCATAGAGTTTTGGATGATATCTCCAGTCTTTAACTCAACCTCATTACCGTTCTGGTCTTTCTTCTGGCGGTCGCGCGTCACACGCTGAAACAGCGGAATGCTGGTGCCGCTCTCGTCGCGCCCGCGGATGCGGGTAAGGTCACGGCCCTTTGCCTGGTTGAACTTGCCTTCAATTGAGCTGGAGCCCGCGGCGAAACCTGAAGTCAGCAGCGACGCCCGCTGCCGAATCGAGCCGTGGCAATCAATGCAAGTAATCTCAACCGCGGCGCGCGGCTCGTTGTAAAGGATTCCATTACCATGGGCATCCTGACGGAAATGACAGTCAACGCAGTGCATTCCTTTTTCGAGATGAATGTCATTGAGGTGCACCGCCTTTTTGAAACGGTCGGCGTCATCCGGCGAAACAATTTGATCATTGGCGTCGAGTAGATCGCCTTTGCGGTTTCGTTTGAAGACCTGGCGAAATAGCCAACCATGCCCGTGGAAGTCCGCAAACTGGGTGCGCTTTAGTTGTGCATTGAATTCCGGCGTCCCGGTCTTTGCGAGAAAATCGGGAGCCGACCAAAGGCCACGCAGGCTGGCGGCTTCGGGGTTGCGATTCAACTTCTCCTGCTCGTCATCCACCGACGGCGTGATTTGTTTCGCCGGATACATCTTGTCGCCGTCGCTTTCGTTGTCCCACCATGTCAGTCCCAGGTAGCTGGCTTCCATGTTCTCGCCCGGATGCATGTGACAAACCATGCATTGCGAAGTAGGAATCTGCGATGTGAACTGGTGACGAATCGGATGGCCCGATTCATCTTTGGGAATGTTAACGTCCGCTGTTTGTGAACGACCGAGATTGCCGGCAGCGGCATAAGATGCAGAGTGAAGCGGGCTGCGATCATTGGCGTAGATGACATGACAGGCTGTGCACCCCGATGAACGATAGTCGCCAGGGTGATCGTTCGTACCCAGAAAGTTCAGCGTCGGATCGAGCAGGCGGGTCTTTTGCAACCCCAGATAAACCGGATCGGTGCGTTGATTAGTTCCCAGTCCGCGAGCGCTTAGACCTTTGTCGGGCTTACCAGGATCTTCGTCTTTATCCGGCAAGCCGGTTTCAAGTCTTCTCTTTCCGCCGCGCTCAAAGACACGCAGAATGTTTCCCGGCTGCGAAATTTCCCAACGAGGAAGCGGATCAAGGAACTCGAGAAAGCCCCGCGTTCGCTTTTGTTCCTGTGAAGGCTGGGGAACCTGAATCAGGCTTTGCGGCGCGCCGCCTTCGCTGTAGCTTTCGCCGAAGCGAGTGTCCTTCAAAGGAAACCCGCCGTTGTTGTAAAGAGCTGCGCCCCAGAGCATAGCGCCATGCGTCATCATGCTGCGGGCGACGGCATAGGCTTCACTGTTGTGGCATTCGCCGCAGGTCTTTGCGGCCACGCGCAAGTCGCCGGGATTTACGAAGCGCACAAACTCAATGCTCTCCTTTTCCAACAGCGCGTTGGTCCTTTCCGGGTTCGCTGTGTACTTGCCGTCGCGTTGCCACTGTTTGGGAAAGCGCGGGCGCACATGGGCTTCGTCTTTCGTTTTCGCGACCGGGTTGCCGCCGTGACACGCCGTGCAGCTCAACCCCTGCGCGTCCTTGCCGTCTTTTAGCTGGTCGAGCGCCCCGGTAGGACCATACTTGTGCATCGGCTCGATCTTAGCGTGACACGAGACGCAGCCTTCGAGAGGCGCAGCAGTGTCTCTCGTCTTTGCCGTGGGCACGTTTTGACCAGGTGGAAGATCATATCGGGCGGAGGAGAGGCCGCTATTCAATCCGATCACAACCATCATGATGGTGACAGTCAGAAAGATAATTAGCTTTGTTCTGCCCTGCGAACGCATAGCCGCATTTCCTTCTCAGCCCTGCAAGGGCCTTAAGAAGGTAGCCAGGGGCAAGCGCCAGCGCCGCCCCTGGATCCCGTGTCCATCAACATCGGCGCCCTGCAAGGGGCGCTAGAGTCTGCATTGCCACTTTTTACCTGCGCCCCTTCAGGGCGCAATCAACATCCATCGTCGATCCAGGGGCGGCGCTAGTGCTTGCCCCTGGCTATCTTCTGCTCGTCCCTGCGGGACAACCTCAGCATCTTGATCAAGAAAGTCTCAATTGAACCGGCCCTTCATTGCCTGTGCTTAGCCGGAGATCCTGTCAGCTTTAAACGCGTTGACGAGGAGAGCGTTCCATTCCAAACATCAAAACACCAGCTTCATTTGCGCGAACAGCGAATATAAAGGTTTTCGCGGGCTGATTACATCCGGCTCGCAAAAGTCCGCCACGTTCGCCGGACAGTTGCGCGAACGATCGGTGAAGATGTCGCGAAAGCCGCGACCAGTTTGCAGCGTTGCCGCGCCAAACGTGAAGGTGACGTTATTGATCAAGAACGGCCGGTACGCCACTCCCAGGCTGTAGTCAAACCCGATATCGTGACGAATATTATTCTGAAGCAAAATGTACTCCAGCGGTTCTGTGCGATGAAAACGAAGGTAGTTGACATTAAATACCGCCTTGAGGCGCTGGGTTACCTCGACATCCACTCCGCCGTTATAAATGAAAATGCCGGGATTCACGAAGTTTGCCTGACCTTCGATCTTGCTGCTGCGCAATGAAGGCAAGATACTGTTCGGCTGCACCAGACCAACGCCCGTTTGAGTCAGCCGGATCCCCTGCCGGTTCCAGAATGAGAACTGCCCGCCAACGAAATTTGGATCATCGAAGATGGCGTCAAATCCGCTTGCCTTGCCGTCAGTAGGATTCGCGTCGCCCTGGGCCCAGAAGAACGATCCGCGAAAGCGAAGATAATCGCTGTCCACGGAGGCTTCGACCGCGGCCATGTTCGATCTTATGCGGACACTGCGCCCGGCAATCGGATTCCTATCGTCACTGCCGAACGCGTAATAGTAGGAGTGGGTCAGATTCAAGCGCCCGAGGTGGCCATCCCCGTTGATTCCGAGATATCCGGCTTTGATCGCATGCGGTCGCACGTCCCCAATTAAAGCGGGTCGGACCAGAAAGCCGTTGCGATCGTACTTGATGCTGCGGCGATCGTCGTTGTAGAGCAGACTCGCCTGGATGGTATAGCCCTTTCTGATAAAGTCCTGCCGGTAGATATTTGCAATGTAGACGTTCTGATGCCGCAGGTCGAACCGGTTAAGGCCGCTGTTCGTGTCCTTCTCCAGTTGAGAAAAGAAGGCGACGTTGTACTGGTAGCGATTGTTTGACAAGCTTCCAAACAAGCGCGCGCCCAGGTTGTTATCGGAGTAAATGAAACCGCGAAAGTCGGATACGAAAGGCTGAATGCCCGCGCGCAATGAAATGAAATCATAGTTGGCACTAAGGTCCGCCAGCTTAACTTCACCAAAGGCTTCTTCGAAAGAAAACTGCGTATCGGTGCGATTGGTGCCGCGCCGTACGTCGATATTTACCACTCCGTTCTCGCGCGCGTTCAGATAGTTGGGCAGGCTAAGCGTCGGTGAAATCTTGATTGCCCAATCCCTGGGTTTGTACGTGGTGTCGCCGTGGAATAATTCGAAAGTAAACTGCAGCGTCTCGCTTGCCGCCAACGCTTCCGGCTGGCCAAAGAACTCGGCACTGAGCGGCTGGTCGCTGCTGACGTCGGAAGGTGTTGGGGTGCGGCGCAGCTCCAGCGTGCTAGTGCTGACACCCGACAGCACCATGAAAGTCTTGTTGCCAATAATTGGATAATCGCCCTTCAGCACGCTTTGATTGTACGGATCATACCAGCGGCCCTTTTTGAAGGGGATGTCGCGGCCCCGGGCGCCACGATCGCCGTAGCGGTCGTACTCGGGAAAGCCTATGCGCCAGCGATCCTGCAGGGCGCGACGGCCCGCAGTCTGCTGCGCTTCAGAAGAAACACTCGTGCTGCCTGAGTACCCGGGTGGTTTCTCGCGAGCCCGAGCGTCCGTTGGGGCCGGCGCTTTTTTCTCCTCGACCGTAATGTCGACGGTAATCTCCCTTGCCGCGGTGACCACAACGTTCTCGAGCGTGTCGCCCCGTGGGATGGCAAATTCGCCATACTCTTTATTCTTATCGAACCTTGCCGAGTAGGCTCCGCTTACGAAAACACGATAGGCGCCTACGGGAAGTTGAATCCTAAAGCGCCCATCGCGGGCGGAACGCGCCCGTCTTTCCTGGCTGGTAACTTGATTGACCGCGACCACCACAACGCCCGCCACCGGAACTCCCGCCGCATTTCGCACCACGCCGGTGAGCTGGCCCTGCGACTGCCCAAGAGCGCAAACGGCAAGCATCAGCACGATCACTGTGGCGGCACAGTAGCCTGTCAATTGTTTTAGAGCCGCGATGAAAGGGGACATAAGGTCTTCGCGAATTGGGCAGTAGCCCGACCGTTAGGGAGGGCTCCCCCTAAGCTACTGCACCGGAGCCCTCCCTAACGGTCGGGCTACTGCCCTGGCTAAGACGGCGTAAGAATCTCCGCGAGATTTGCGCTGAACGCAGAGCGCGGCAGAATGCGATCGAAACCGGCAGCCTGCGCCTGGTCCCGCAGTTCTGTTTCCACATGGGAATAAAAGCCAAGCAACGGAATCGCGCCCAACTGCTCGTCCGCTTTCAAACGCCGCGCCAGGGCGGGGGCATCGAATTTCTGTGACTGTAGATCGATAATGATAAGTGCCGGGCCCGATTCAACAGCAGCTGAAAACAAAGCGTCCGCGTTTCTAACAAAGCGCACCGTAACATTCAAACTCTCCGCGGCCGCGCGTATTTTAGACATGAAGAACATGTCGTCCACTGCTGCTACTATGGTGTGGCTCATGATTCCCGGCTCGACTAGCGAACTAATCTGAAAAAGGACTAGCTAGTCTACACTGTCTTAATTTGAGGTAGCGCCAGCTGCCAGCTTGCGCAGACTGGCAGTCTGCGCTACTTAGGCTGAAAGTAAGACG
>JBDUCF010000208.1:0-5423 GCA_040003545.1 Pyrinomonadaceae bacterium
CTTCATATTTGAACTACGCCCAGCTCAGGAACTACGTATCACAGATCAAACAACAGGGCGCGCCCTCGGCCAACCTCGTCGTGGCTTTGGCGCGCAAGCGCGCGGAGCCCTATGGCGCGCTGGTCATGGCGCTGGTGGGAATTCCGCTGGCTTTTAGTTTCGGCCGCCGCGGCGCCTTTGCGGCTCTGGCCTCTGCCATCGGCATCAGCCTCGTGTTCCTGGGAATGGTTTCGGGATTTCAACAGTTAGGAGCTAACGGATTTTTACCGCCTCCGGTGGCGGCATGGTCCCCTGTCTCAATCTTTGGCATGCTGGGTTTGTACCTTCTTTCTCGGGCGCGAACTTAGGCTCGATCGACTTACGGGCAACGGAACTTTCTTACGATCGCGCCTCGCTTCAACGCGTCTCTTTACTGGTGATTTTTGCTATCTCAACAAGAGCAACCGTGAATGATAAGGCCGTTGACACCTGCTATTTACGCGTGTTAGCGTACGTACCTGGCGCCTCGGTCCAGAGGTCGTTCTACATGTTTTTCTTATGTTCCCCTTTTGTCGTGTAGGGAGCGACACCCACCTGGCGGATATTACTGCCTTTTTTTGAACAACTGATCCCAGAATGCTATTCGAAAAAACAAAGGTCGTGCGGTCGGCGGAAAAGTATCTGGCGCTGGGAAAGATCCCGGAGGCGATCAAGGAATACGAACAACTGGTCGCGAACGACCTGGAAGACCTTACGGCCCTGAACATGCTGGGCGATCTCTATGTGCGCGTCGGCAACAAAGAGCAGGCTATGACCTGCTTCGTTCGGATCGCCGAGCACTATCGCGAAGCGGACTTCGCGCTCAAAGCGATCGCGATGTACAAAAAGATCGAACGCCTTCGTCCTCGCGATCCTGAAGTTGCAGAAAAGCTGGCCGCTCTGTATGGCATGCAGGGCCTAATCGTAGAGGCGCGCGCTCAATACCTGATCGTTGCCGACGCCTATACTCGAGCGGGTGAGTCGCGGAAGGCTCTGGAAGTCCTGCGCAACATAGCTGATTTAGATCCGGAGAACACTGACATTCGGATCAAGCTGGCCGAAGGCTACTTGAAGGAGGGCGTTACCTCCGAAGCTGCTGCCGCCTTCGTCGTAGCCGGCGAACATCTGGTGGCCCGCGGAGCAGCCGATGCCGCGGTGGAAGCCTACACTCGGGCTCAGGGAATTCAACCCAACGATCAAGCGGTCTTGAATGGCATTCTGGCGGCCCAGGCCGCGCGGGGAACTGCCGATGAAGCGGTTGAAATCATTGAGCGCGCTGTCGCCGAGAATCCTGACGAGCCGGCGCTACTGGAGATACTGGCTCGCGCCTATATCGCGGCGGAGGATGCTGCCGGCGCGGAGCGCGTGACTGCGGAGTTAGCAGCCAAAGACCCCGACAGCTATTTGCGTTTCGTCGAGGTGGCGCATCTTCATCTGAATTCCGGAAATCTCGATGGCGCTGTCAGCGTCGCGGCCCGCATTGTGGAACAGATGCTGGCAGCTCGCGAAGAGGTCGCGTTGCTCGAGTTGGTAAATGAAGTGTTGGCGCGCGACCCGGAACATGTTCAGGGTTTGCGTTTGCTGGTTAGGATTCATTGGTGGCAGCGCGATATGGATAAGCTGCGGGCCGCGCTGGAGCGTCTGCTGGAAGCGGCTGAGGCTGCCGGTCTGGTTGAAGATGAACGATACGCGCTGACACAGTTGACCCGCCTGGTTCCCGATCAGCCGGGTTATTTCGCCAGGTTGCAAGAGCTGGGAGGAGAGGTCGAGGAAGCTTCCGCGGAGGCCCTGCCTGATTTTCAGTCGGCAGCTGAAGGCATTCCTACTTTCGAAGGTGCGGCGATCGGTGGCGAGGCGTCAGAGTTTTCCGAGGCCGTTGAATCCAGCCAGGCTGTTGCGTTCGAGTGGAACAGGGTTGAGGATGCGCCCGCGCCAGACCCGAGCGCTTCGTTCGCGGATCTCGATCAGACGTCTACCGCGACCGATGACTCAGCAACGATAAAGGGTGACACTGAAGTTGAGGCGACGGGTTCGGGCTTCCAGGAAATTAGTTTTGAAACTGCCGGGCCGGAAGCGCTGCCCTCCGACCACGACTTGAAGAAGAGTCCTGATGTGGATCGCGAGACAATGTTCCGCCAGGAGCTGGAGAGCGTCGACTTTTACATCAACCAGGGTTACGCGGACATCGCCCTTGATACGCTTGAATTGCTTGAGCGGCAGTTTGGTTCGCACGATGACATCGATGTGCGGCGCGATCTGTTGAAGAGTACCGCTGCGCCTGCGGCGGTAGGTGGAGTCGATAAGGCGCAAGCGAAAGAACCGGCGGACGCGGTGCCTTTCGCTCAGGTTGAGATCGAAACTACACCGCCACCCGCTCCAACGCCATTCGTACCGGCGGAAGCCTTGCCGGCAGAAAAAGCGCCGGAACCGGTCATGTCCAGCCCGGCCCCTGTGATCGATCCTGGACTCGCGGATCTCATCGAGGAATTCCGCGTGGCTGCCGATGATGAAGAGCCGCGGCCTACCGAAGCAGATTATGAAACTCATTACAACCTTGGCCTCGCCTATAAAGATCTGTACATGCCGGATGAAGCTGTCGAGGAGTTTCAGGTCGCCGCCGGATTGGTGCGGCCAGGTGATGGCACAGCGCGGTATTTGAACTGCTGTAATATGCTCGGCCACTGTTTCTTGCAAAAGGGACTCCCCCGCCTGGCTGTGATGTGGTTCAAGAAGGGGCTGAACTCCCCGGGTCATTCGGAAGAGGAGTACCAGGCGTTACGCTACGACCTGGGCTCGGCCTACGAGGAGATGGGCAACCTTGACCAGGCCATCGATGTTTTCAGCGAAGTATATGGAGTGAACATTTCCTACCGTGGCGTGGCCAAAAAATTACGGCAATTACAGGAACGGAAAAGTGCGGAAAAGCAGGAAACCCCGGCCACACGTTAGATCTCGTTCCGGAATGGACTGAGCAAGCCGGCTGATGCCAAGTCAAATGTCCTCAAAACTCTCCGTAATTTTTTACATTATCCTCTGCCTCGAGATAGGTATTGTGCTGGCCTGTCTGCCCTGGATTCCCCAGGGTCTGTTCGGGTTGAGCGACTGGAGCAACAATTACTTCCTGGTTCTGGCCGCACGAAAAACTGGCTTCTACGGAATACAAAGTTTCGTTGCATCGGGCTGGGTGCGCGGCGCCGTCTCCGGTGTCGGACTCCTCAATATCGGAATGGCCGTTTGGGAAATGACCCATTTTCGCGAGACGGTGCGGACCTTGCAGGCTGATTCCCGGCCCACTAGAGTGTCTGCAACAAATGCCACTCAAAACTCAAAAGCCGATCCTTTATCTGATTACAAGCGGCGCCACGACAGCAGCGACGAGAATCTCAAGTAAAGAATTCCAGGACCTCCTCACCCTGGTCCGCGCGGCCGTGGCGGCCCACATCGATCTGGTTCAACTCCGGGAAAAAAACTTAACTGCGCGAATGCTTTATGAATTAACTGCTCGGGCCGCGGAAATGACTCGGGACAGCGGAACCCGTTTGCTCATCAACGACCGTTCTGATGTGGCAGAGGCAGCGGGCGCGGACGGGGTCCACCTGACTACTAATTCCGTTGAGGCCTCGGTAATTCGAGGGACCTTCGGACGCGAGTTCGTGATAGGTGTTTCAACCCATTCACTGTCAGAAGCTTGTGCGGCGCGCGACGCCGGCGCAGACTTTGCCGTGTTCGGGCCAGTGTTCGAGACGGGTTCGAAGCGCCAGTACGGGTCGCCGGTTGGTTTAGAAGCTCTTCGTGAAGCTGCCGGCGCACTCGCCTCGTTTCCCATTCTTGCCATTGGAGGCATCTCGTTGACGAATGCATCCGCATGTCTCCGCGCGGGCGCGGGTGGTATCGCGGCCATCGGGTTGTTCGCTAATTCCGAATCCCTGAAATCCGTGGTGGCCGCGATCACTGAGCAAGCTGATGATTAGTGAAGAGAATACCGTTCAGCCCGTTGCTTTGACGATTGCCGGCTTCGATCCTTCGGGCGGCGCCGGCATCGTCGCGGACATCAAGACGTTTGCAGCTCTGGGTTGCATTCCAGTTGCCTCCGTCACCTCTCTTACTTTTCAAAACTCTGCCGCTGTGTTCGGGGCAGCGCACCAGAGCGCGGAGGTTGTGCGTCAACAGGTGAATTCAATACTGGAAGGGTCGCACATAGCGGGCGCCAAAACGGGCATGCTGCCGACGGCGGATATTGTCCGCGAAGTTGTGCAGCTCTTTCGAGAAACAAACCTGCCCGCTCCGGTGGTCGATCCGGTCATGCGATCGAGTTCCGGTTACGATTTGATAGAAGCCGATGCCTGGGATCTGCTGGTAAGCGAACTGATGCCCCTGGCGCGTGTGATCACACCAAACATCCCGGAAGCAGAGCGCATTACCGGTCTGGAAATATCAGACGTGAACGGAATGCGGCGCGCTGCTGGTGCGATTCGCGAAATGGGCGCGCGGGCAGTTTTGATCAAAGGGGGACACCTCGGAGGTCAGGAAGCTGAAGAAGCACTTGAGCCACCGCTTCCCCTGCAGGCGATCGACGTCCTCGACGACGGGGAGGAGGTCACAGTTTTTTGTCGCGAATGGATCGATGGGCCGCCAACGCGCGGAACGGGATGCATGCTCTCGTCAGCGATCGCCGCGTGCCTGGCAAGCGGCATGAGTTTGGAGGAATCAGTTGAAGCTGCCAAGCGCTTCGTGGCCGTTAACATTTCGAAGCAGCAGAAGCGGGGGTAAACCGCCCTTCCCGACTGCGCGCATCTTCAGACGAGCGTCTTAGCATACTTGCAGTCAGGAAGGGGGCATGCCCCCGCTTCTTTTCTTCGCCCTTTGCTCCTTGCCCTGCGCCGGCTTTATTCGATCGTCACCCGCTCCATCTTCACTTCCGAAACTGGTTTATCGTTCCGCCCAGTTTGTGTGGTGGCGATGTCGTCTACGACTTCCTGGCCTTCAGTCACTCGGCCGAAAATGGTGTAGCTGGGTGGCAATCCGTAGTCAGCATGCATGATGAAAAATTGCGAACCGTTTGTATTTGGTCCCGCATTAGCCATCGCTACTGTGCCGGCCTTGTAGCCACGCTTATAGACTTCCGATGAGCGATCAATCTCGTCATTGAAGCGCCCGCCCCAGGCTGACTGGCCGCCGCTGCCGGTGCCGGTTGGATCGCCTCCCTGAATCATGAAGCCCTTGATCACCCGGTGAAATATGATTCCGTCGTAGTAACCGCGTTCAGCCAGCGTGATGAAATTTTCCGTTGTCTTCGGCGCGTCTGCTTCAAGCAATTCAAAGCGGATCGTGCCTTTGTTGGTTAGAATCACTGCGGTGCGATTTGGCATCAGTGCAATCTCCTTTTGGTAACAACTTGAGCAATC
>JBDUCF010000209.1:0-5417 GCA_040003545.1 Pyrinomonadaceae bacterium
CTGTTACTTCTGCTTTCACGTCTGATCAAAGCCTCCCTGCAACGCCCGGCGCTCAAGAAGCTGCCAAAGCAAGAAGCCGTAAGACAAATCGCTGCGCCCGTCACCCCTGCAGGTTACGCCCCGATCTCCAGTGTTACCGATCACACGACGCGGACGCTCGAGCCGGCCTACCGAGAGCCAGTTGAAAGAAACCAGGCAATAAGGTCCACTCCCGAGTAGCACGACGACAGTCGTGTTTACCGGAGTGGTGTACACAAATTGCAGTCTTGGCAACGAGGCGAAGCTTACGATGATTAGATTGAGAAACCACAGACTGAAGTCTGTGCCACCTGTTCTGGTTTTTGCGCTGGCAATCAACGTCGCTCTAGTCCCAACGATATTTGCGCAGACGCCCGTCACAAACAAACCGAGCCGGTCCGCGTCTGCAAGGATGCCCATTGCAGAACGCAATCGAGAGGTCGCGCGCATTGTCGCAGAGATCGATGCGCGCAACATCGAACGCACCATACGCACGCTGGTGTCCTTCGGCACTCGCAACACTCTTTCTGAGCAGGATAATCCACAGCGCGGAATCGGCGCCGCTCGTGACTGGCTTTACAGCGAGTTCTCAAAAGCTGCCGCGCAGTCCGGCGGGCGGATGACCGTGGAAAAGCAGTCGTACATGCAGGAGGCGCAGCCACCGCCGCGGGGGCGCGTCCCGAAGGACACTCTGGTTACCAACATCGTCGCTACCTTGAAAGGCACGCAACCGGCTTCTATGGCTCGGATGTACGTTGTCAGCGGCCACTACGATTCCATGTGTACCAAGCCGACGGATGCGATCTGCGATGCTCCCGGTGCGAACGACGATGCGTCGGGTACTGCTGCGGTGCTGGAGTTGGCGCGCGTGATGGCGAAATACGAGTTCGACGCGACAATTGTTTTCATGTCTGTTGCCGGAGAAGAGCAGAGTCTTCTCGGTTCGACCTACTTTGCGGAGCAGGCGAAACAGAAGGGGTTGGACATTGAGGCGATGTTCACTAACGACATCATCGGTAGTTCCCTTGGCGCCAACGGCCTGCGAGATGCGCGCACCGTGCGCGTGTTTTCAGAAGGCGTGCCGTCAAACGAGAACCTGGAAGAGGCTAACGTGCGGCGCGGGGTCGGCGGCGAGAACGATTCGGCGTCACGACAACTGGCCCGCTTCATAAAAGAAACGGGCGAGAGCTATGTTCGCGGTATGCGGGTGATGATGGTCTATCGTCGCGATCGCTATTTGCGCGGCGGCGATCACATTCCTTTTCTCGAACGGGGTTTTCCCGCGGTCCGCTTTACTGAGCCCAACGAAGATTATCACCATCAGCATCAGAACGTGCGCCTGGAGAACGGCGTGCAGTACGGGGACCTGCCGCAGTTCGACGATTTTGACTTCATCGCAAACGTCGCCCGCATCAATGCCGCTTCACTGGCTGTCCTGGCGCGCGCGCCGGCGCGCCCGAAGAACGCCGCTATCATCACGGCGCGGCTGACCAATGATACGGATTTGAAGTGGGACGCAAACAAGGAACCCGATTTAGCCGGCTATGAAATCGTCTGGAGAGAAACGACCGTACCCACCTGGACCAACTCGCGGATGGTCGGAAACGTGACGAGCTATACAATGAAAGACATGTCGAAGGACAACTATTTCTTTGGCGTGCGAGCGGTGGATAAGCAGGGAAACCGGAGCCCTGCCAGCTACCCGCGCCCGGTCCGATAGCTTTCTTAATCGCGAGTCGCATTCCTCAATACCCTCGTATTTGCCCGACCATTGGTGTTTGCCGCGCGTCTAAACATCGGCAGCAGACAGAGTGATCTTGAGTTTTCCCTTCTAAATCAAACAGATTAGGAATTGACGTTATGAAAAGCACAGACAGCCAATTCACCCGGGGCGTTTCGCGGGTGCGGCGCGGGGCCGCCATTATTTCAATACTGACCCTGTTGTCGGGCACTTTCGCAGCTGGCGTCGGTGCCCAGCGGACGAGATCAGTGTCCACCGGAAGGCTGAGTGAAGAGCAGCGCATTCTGCATGTTCTGAACCGGCTCGGCTATGGTGCGCGTCCCGGTGACGTCGAGCGCGTCAAGGCGATGGGCATCGAGAAGTACATCGAGCAACAACTTGAGCCCGGCAAGATTGATGATGCAGTCGCTAACGCTAAGGTACAAAATCTCGAGACGCTGCGAATGACAACCGCGGAGTTATATGAAAAGTATCCGCAACCCGGTCAACTTCTGCGCCAGCTACAACGTCGTGGCGATCTGCCGGCCGATTTGGCGGCGGCCCGCGATAACCGCACTAAAGGTGGAGCAAACGCGACGCCGAGTGCAGCAGGCCCGCAAACGAACGGCGGCGCGATGACCGCTGAGCCGTCCGGTGCTGAGATGGCGAAGGGCAACGAAGCAAACGGTAACCCTCCCGCCAACCCGAACAACGATGCCGCAAATCCACTGAACAACGAAGCCTACCGCAAGGCGATTCGCGATTACTACGTGCAAAACAATTTACGACCGCCGCAATTTCTTACCGGCGAGCTGAATGCGTCGCGAATTCTTCGTGCGGTGTACAGCGAGCGGCAGTTGCAGGAAGTCCTCGTCGATTTTTGGACCAACCACTTTAATGTCTTCGCGGGCAAGGGGGCCGATCGCTGGCTGCTGATCTCTTACGATCGCGACACAATCCGGCCGAACACGATGGGGAAGTTTTCCGACCTGCTAATAGCTACTGCCCAAAGTCCGGCGATGCTTTTCTATCTCGACAATTTTCAAAGCGTAAATCCCAACGCCCAGTTAGGCCGACGGGCTCCTCAGCGTCCGGTTGCCCAGCAAGGTCCGCTGGCAGCGCAGATGAGGCAGCCAGGGGAAAATCGTTTGCCCAGCATGAGCAACAATCCCCAGCAACAAAGGCCGCAGCAACAGGCGCGGCGCGGCATCAACGAAAACTATGCGCGCGAATTAATGGAGCTGCACACGTTGGGTGTTGATGGCGGATATACACAAAAGGACGTGCAGGAAGTGGCGCGCTGTTTTACCGGCTGGACCATCTTCGCGCCGCGCGGTGGTGGTGCGGCTGCCGCGGCAATCTTGGGAGCCGCCGCCGCACGCGACAGAGCGGGCACTTTCTATTTCGCCCCGCGTATGCACGATGACGGGGAAAAGATTGTGCTGGGCCACAAGATTCCCGCCGGGGGTGGATTCAAAGACGGTTTGATGGTGCTGGACATTCTGGCGCACCATCCTTCTACGGCGAAGTTTATTGCCACCAAGCTGGCGCGGCGCTTCGTGACCGACAACCCATCACCGGCCCTGGTTGATCGCATAGCGGCGGCTTTCACGAAGAGCGACGGCGATATTCGCGAGACTCTAAAGGCAATCTTCTTCTCGCCGGAATTCAATTCGCCGGAAGCTTATCGGGCGAAGATCAAACGTCCATTCGAGTTGGCCATCAGTGCCGTGCGCACTCTCGGCGCCGACACCAATGGCGGTCCTGGATTTCATCAATGGATTGCGCGCATGGGCGAACCACTTTACGGCTTCCAAACACCGAATGGTTATTCGGACGTCGCGGAAAACTGGGTCAATACGGGTTCGCTGCTCGAGCGCTTGAACTTCGGCTTGTCGCTGGCCAGCAATCGCATTCCCGGCACCCGGGTCAACCTGGAGCGATTCGTTGGGGACACGGCAGGGAAGTCGGTGGACAAGAATCGCATCATGGACCGCTTTCTCAACATCATCGTTCAGGGAGATATTTCGCAGAAGACGAAAGAGGCTTTGTTGAAGCAGGTCGATCAGCAGATAACCCTGCCGCCAACCCCGGCTCCACCGGCAATGGCTGGAGCGATGCCCGGACAGGTGAACGGCGCCAACGCAGTTGACGCGTTCATGCAGGTAACGGATCCCGCGCAACAAGCCAGACGCCAGCAACAACTGGCGCGAGCTAATTCGGCGGAAATCAATAACCCGGTAGTTAAGATTGTTGGCTTGATTCTCGGCTCGCCGGAGTTTCAGCGCCAGTAAGACTGGGTGTAGGGGCACGGTGTAGGGTGCCAGAAATCTTTTCCAACACCCTAAGCTTTTGGAGTTACAACTATGAATCGAAGATTCTTTATCACATCAGGTGGAGTCGCGCTGGCAAGCATTGGCCTGACTAGTGCCGCGCCGTCATTTCTGCAGCGCACAGCGTTGGCGGAAACCATTGACCGCATCACTGGCGGTCGGCGGAAGACTTTGATAGCTATCTTTCAGCGTGGCGCGGTTGATGGTCTGAATATGGTCGTGCCTTTTGGCGAGGCCTCCTATTACGATCAGCGGCCCACTATTGCGATTCCGAAACCACAGGGCACGAATGCCGAAGCGGCAATCAATCTCGACGGCTTTTTTGGCTTGCATCCCTCGCTGGCCCCGTTCAAACCTTTGTGGGACAGCAAGCGGTTGGCGATCGTTCACGCGGCGGGTTCACCGGATAACACGCGCTCCCATTTCGACGCGCAGGATTATATGGAGTCGGCCACGCCGGGTGTGAAGTCAACGAATGATGGCTGGCTGAATCGTTACCTGCAGAGCAAGTCTGATCCTGACAAGTCGCTCTTTCGCGCTGTCTCGTTGACGCAGAACATGCCGCGGGTGCTGCAGGGCCGCGCACCCGCGCTGGCAATATCCAACCTGGCCGACTTTTCGATTCGCGCCGGTCAGAATTCCGCCAGCGTGCAAGGTGGCTTCGAGGCCATCTATGCGCAAACGGTTAACGACGTTCTGGGTGGCACCGGAAAAGAGACTTTTGAAGCGGTGAACTATCTCAAGAAAGTGAACCCGGCGCAGTACAAGGCCGAGAATGGCGCGCAGTATCCGCGCACGCCGTTCGGCAATGCTCTGCTGCAAATCGCTCAATTGATCAAAGCGGGTGTCGGATTGGAAGTCGCGTTCACGGATGTTGGCGGCTGGGACACGCACGTCAATGAAGGTAACTCACGAGGTCAGCTTGGCAATTTGTTACAGGGTTTCAGTAGCTCCATCGCCGCCTTGTACACGGACCTGGGCCAGCGGATGGATGATGTAGTGGTGCTAACCATGTCGGAGTTTGGCCGGACCGTGCGCGAGAACGGAAGTCGCGGCACCGATCACGGCCACGCGAACGCAATGTTCGTGGTTGGCAATAGCGTGCGCGGTGGCAAAGTCTATGGCGACTGGCCGGGTTTGAAGACCGATCAGCTATACGAAGGCCGCGACCTGGCATTGACCACCGACTTCCGCGATGTATTCGGCGAGGTGGCGCAGAAACATCTGGGTACGTCGAACCTCGCCAATGTGTTCCCGGGATACGCTGCCGGTGCATCAAAGTTCCGCGGCGTCCTTGGCTGATACGTCGCGAAGATTAAGCCGCGGATGAACGCGGAGTGACGCAG
>JBDUCF010000210.1:0-5384 GCA_040003545.1 Pyrinomonadaceae bacterium
GCCCAGTCATAACCGTATGAATGGGCTGCGGGATGGTTCGGGTCTTCCCCTTAATAATGACGCCCTGTTGCGCGAGTGATGCACGAAGAAGGTAAGCAAACAAAAGTGACGGTCGAGAAATGGCGATACCGCCGGAATAACCTTTGTCGTCGAGCGGAATCGAGCCGCTAATCTTTATCTTATCGGAGGCGAGCTCTCTATAGGCATCGAGAACTCTTCTGGTTCCCGGCGGCGCAGTCGTAACCTTATTAATAATTATCAGCAGCGGATCAGGTGGCCCGGTTGTAATAACCGCCGGAGCTCCGATCTTCATTCCTGGCTTGACCGATAGATCCAGCGCATTGTCGTTGATGGTCAGCGCGCTGACTTCCGCACCATACCACCACTGCAGATCGTCCCACTCCCAGCCTGAGCCATACTGGGGGCCCGTGAAATAAGTTTCATCGCCAACCAGATCGCCTTCAACACGTTTCACGCCTGCCGTGACTATGCGTGCGGCGAGATCGTCAATCGCTTTGAAGTAGTTGCCGCTGTTGAAGCGGGCGGCAATTGATGGGTCGCCACGCCCGTAGATCGTCAGATCTCCGCGGATCGTCCCAGCGGCATCAGGCCTGGCACGCGCATAAACGGAGGTCACAAAATGATAGTCTGGCGAAAGCCGATCAAGCGCAGCCGCCACCGTATACAGTTTCATGTTGGACGCGGGACGCAGGAGCTTGTTTGCGTTCGACTCAAACAGGATACGTCCGGTATCCAGCGATGCCACTTTAATCCCAACCATCGCCTGGGCCAACTCCGGCTTTTGCAGGATTTCCGAAATGCGCGCTTGCAACTCCCCGAGTGTCTGCGTAGTTGCCGCGAGCCTGGGCGGGGGTGAAGCCTGGGGACTCGGAACCGGGCCGGCAACCGGGCTGGCAATTAGGCCCGGACTCGGCGTCGGACTCGCGACTAGCGGAGCACCCACTTTTCGCTCGCGTGATGGCTGTTGCTGCGCACGCGTGACTGGAGTAACGGATTGAACCAGGGAGAACAGCAGAAGAGATACAAGAAGGGTGAGTGCGCGCTTATTTGTAAACATTATTGTTGGTGTTCTCAATCCGAAGCAATTAGACACATCGGCGGCTATTAGCGAACCTACGGGGCATGATCATTCTCTGATCGTTAACTTTATCCTACTCACCAGGCGGAGCCTTGATTTCCTGAGTCGCGTGACTGGCGCGGACCTTCGCCATCAACTCCCGGAACCGCGGGTCGCTCTTTAATGAAGACCAGTTTGGATCGTTCTCAAAGCAAGGTTGATTTTCGTTTCCTAAAGCGATGGCCCGTCCCAACCAGTCGAAGGCCTCGGCTTGCATTCCTTCGAGCGCATAGACGGAGGCCACAGAATAAGCGATATCCGGATCGACTTCGGCATTTCTTATGACCGCGCTGTTTAGTTGTGCGCGCGCTTCCTGATGTTTCCCTTGAGCGCTTAGAAACATTGCCATAAAAGGCCTGATGCCATGCATGCTCGGATGGCTCGCGACCACTTGTTGCATAAGCTCGGCAGCAGCATCGGTTTGACCGGTGTAATACAAAGAAAGCGCGCGGAAAGTTTTGACTAAGGGGTTATCCGGGTCGCCAGCTTGATCCAGCTGCTTCAAAGTCTCCTCGAAGTTTCCCATGTACATGTAAACCAGAGCCCGATTAAAGCTGGCGACAACGTGGGCTGCCGGATCCAAACGCATCAGCCGATCATAACTGCGCAGCGCTCGCCCATACTCTCCATCGAGACGATGAAGGGTGGCTTTCACAAAGTGAACGACAGCTTCGTCCGGCGCTTCCCGCCGTGCGCGTCCGACTTCTTCGCGGGCTTTCTGCTTCTGGCCGCGCCAAAGATATACGAAGACCATTAGCATTCGCGCTTCAATCAGCTTCGGATCGATAGCCAGTGCCTTACTGAAAGCTACCTCGGCGCGCTCGTAATCCTCTGCGCCGCCGAAGCCCTTAAAAACCCGATTGACGTAACAAGCACCGAGACCATCAAGAGCGAGCGCAAAGTTTGGATCGAGTTCGATCGCGCGTTGAAAGTGCTCGATGGCGGCATCGCAATCTTCCTGGGCCACGGTTCGAAAAATGAACCGCGCAAAAAGGTCGCGCCCGCGCAGGTATTGCTCGTAGGCCGCGGCATTTTGGGTCGATGGTTTCGCAATTCCTACTTGTTCAGTTGGACTGAGCTCGAGTCTCAACCCTTCTACTATTCGCTGGGCAATCGTGTCCTGCACCACAATGATATCTGACGCTGAAGTGTCGATGCGGTCACTCCAGAGGATTTCGCCCGAAGCCACAGCGAGTAGCTGGGCAGTTACACGAAACCTGTCGCCAACATGAAAAAATCCCGCGGTAAGCACCGCGGTAACTTTCAATTCCAGACCTACCTCATGCGCGTCGACCTGCTGGCCCTGATACTTGGCGATCACTGACGAAGGACGCACTACCAGCGAACGCACGCGTGCGAGTTCAGTAATCACGGCATCGGCGAGTGAAAACTCATAAAAACTCGAGGCAGGATCGTTGTTGAGGTTTCGGAAGGGAAGGATCGCCAGGCTCTTTTTTTCCTGATCGGCAATAGTTGTAAAGGGTGTCTCATGAATGGTGGGCTTGGTAGGCGTCGTCAGGCCCGGCGCTGCAGTAGCATCGGTTTTGGTTTTCCCAATAAGCCATCTCATAGCTCTCGAGACCGGACTCGCGCCAGCTAAATGTCGCGCCGGTTCCGGCATGACGCTGGTAAGGGGCTGGCCGGTTGTCTCCGTCGCTGAGACCTCCTGCAACACGCCGCGAAGATCGTCGCGTACTTCCTCCATCTTTTGGTAACGGTCGCGTGGCTCTTTCGCCATGCAACGATCCAGAATCTGCTGCAGTCTCGCGGGAAGAGGCTCCGGGCGAAGTTCGGCAACGGGCCGTGGTGCATCGTGAAGCACAGCATGTCTCACATCGATCGTGGTCTCACCGCGAAAAGGCCAGGTCCCGGTCAGCATTTCGTAGAGAAGCACACCGGTAGAAAAAATGTCAGCCCTTTTATCCACACGATCGCCGCGTGCCTGCTCCGGAGCCGCGTATGTCGCGGTACCGTAGGGCACGCCGATCTCGGTCAAGTCGGTGCGATGAATGGTGGATCTCGAACTATCGTCGGTGTCGTCCAACAGCTTTGCCAAACCAAAATCCAATATCTTTACTTGTCCTGAAGGGGTGACCATTACATTGCCCGACTTAATGTCGCGATGAATAATTCCCCGAGCATGAGCAGCGGCGAGTGCGTCGGTAACCTGAATGGCGATCAGAAGCGCGCTCTTCAACTCGAGCGGGTGGCCGCCGACCAGTTGCCTGACATTGCGACCCTCGACGTATTGCATGGCAATGAAGTGGTGTCCTTCGGCTTCGTCGAGATCGAAGATAGTGCAGATGTTTGGATGATCCAGAGAGGAGGCGAGCCGCGCTTCGCGCTCAAAGCGCTTGAGGTTTGCTTCTCGTGCGGTCAACTCAGCGGGCAAGACTTTGACCACCACGGTGCGCCCAAGTTTCCCATCGGTAGCTTTGTACACAGTGCCTTGCCCGCCAACGCCGAGCTTTTCGAGGATCTTGTAATTTCGCAGGAACTTTCCGATCATTATTCTTGTGACACCAAAATAGGTCCTATCCGTCTTATAGGTCCTATTAGTTTTTCCTACTGAAACGTTGCCAGCAACTCCTCGGCACTCGCGGTTGCTGTTCCCACTTTGCCCACCACGATACCCGCGGCGTGATTCGCCAAATTCGCAGCTTCCAACATCGTCGCCCCCGCCGAGAGCGCGGCTGCGAGTGTGGCAATGACTGTGTCGCCGGCGCCGGTCACGTCGTAAACTTCGCGCGCAGCCGTTTCCACGAAGACCGGATCGTTCCCACGTTCGAGGAGCATTATGCCGCGATCGCCGCGCGTGATTAGAACGGCATCACAGTCGAGCTTTTCCTGGATAATTAACGCTGCCCGGTGCAGACCTTCATCCGAGTCTTCCTCTGTATTCGTCATTCTCAGCGCCTCGTGATGATTGGGAGTGATCAAAGACGACGGGTGATAGTGGGAGAAATTTCGAATCTTGGGATCAATTAGCACCGGAACTCGCTCGTAAGCAGACGGGAGGACCTGTCCCAGAATACGCTGCGTTACCACGCCTTTATCGTAATCAGAAACAACAAAGGCGTCCGCATCCTGAAGTGCGACATTCAGTGAACTAAGAATCCGCGCCTCAACCTGGCCGTTGACTGGGCTGCGCTGCTCTCGATCGGCACGCACTACCAACTGACTATGAGCAATGATGCGCGTCTTGGTTGTCGAAGGCCTGCCTCCATCAACTACCAGGTAATCGTCAGTTTGCAATGCACTCGCTTCCTTCAAACTCGCGCGCAGTCGCTCGCCCGCGGAATCATTTCCCACTACTCCGACAACACACGCTTTCGCACCCAGGGCGACAACGTTGGCTAATACATTCGCGGCACCACCCAGATGAACCGACTCGCGACGAATATCCACCACGGGCACAGGAGCCTCCGGGGAAATGCGGGTGACGTCGCCCCAGACAAACTCATCCAACATTACATCGCCAAGCACGACGATCTTTCGATCGCGCATCGATTGAAGGATTTCCTGAGCACGTTGACGTGTTAGTTGGGGCATTACTGAGTATGGGTTGTCGTGTTTTGGATTCAGCCTGAAGTAGTTATCACCTTTGTCATCTGATAGCAAAGGGCTCTCTTCGGTCTTTGACAGGAAGATTTTCAACCCAAACTGGCGCAAAAAAATCACATTGTTTAGAAAGCGGACTTGTCCGCCCCTCGCCGCCAGGGGCACAAAGGACCCTTTCTAAACGAACTATTAAAGAGCCGCGCTTTCCCTCAAGACACGGTTTATCGCGGCCATCACGCGCTCAACCGGAACCCGCTTAATACACTCCGGCTGCTCAAACTTTTCGCAGAAGTATCCGTGACACGGTTGGCATTCCATTTCTTCGTAAACAATTTCAGCAGCAGCGGTGGCCCATGGACGCCAGTGGGCAGTGCTGGAAGAACCAAAGATCACCACTGAAGGCGCTTTAACGGCGGCAGCCATGTGCGCGATGCCGCTATCGTTGCCGATAAACAGCCGGGCACGAGCGATCAGGGCGGTTATCTCCGGCAAAGAAAGATCGGTCAAGGCGAGGACCGGCGCCGGCGTATTTCGTTTCAGCTCGTCCACAATGTGCGTTTCCTTCGGCGACGCAATAGCCACAATCGGAATACCCTTTCCACCGAGTTCCGTCGCTACTCGGCCGAAATGCTCCGCCGCCCATTGCTTTGTAGCAAACGCCGCAGCCGGATGAATCACTGCAAAA
>JBDUCF010000211.1:0-5382 GCA_040003545.1 Pyrinomonadaceae bacterium
GTACTAACAGTCACTGAGGCACCGGAATCTGAAGTCTAAGATCTGAAATCTAAAATCCGAAATCTGAGATCTGAACTGCGAAATTTAGGATCGAGAATCTTTACCGGGAGTAATTATGCCAAATCCAAAGCGCCGCCATTCGAAAGCCCGTCGCGGCAAACGCCGCGCGCACGATGCCCTGCGGGTACCGCAGACCAGCGTGTGTCCGAATTGCCAGGAGCCACGGTTGCAGCATCGCGTCTGCCCGAAATGCGGCTATTACAAGGACCGAGAAGTAGTACAAGTAGAGCAGTCGGCCTAATACGCGCACCGAGTTTGTCCTGTGCCAGCCCTCAAGAAGCATGGGTATTCGCTTACCGACAAAGTCGTCCTGGATGCCATGGGCGGCGACCACGCGCCGCACGCTGAGATCGACGGGGCGTTAGCGGCGACGCGCGATCTGGGGATCGGCGTCATACTGGTTGGACAGCGCGAGAAGGTCGAGCCGGAATTGCGCCGTTGCGGTTGGAAGGGCGATGGGGATCGCGGCATCGAGTTTGTCGAAGCGCCGGAAGTTATCGGGATGGATGATCCGGTAGCGATCTCGGTCAGGCGCAAGAAAAAAAGTTCTTTGAGAATTGGGGCCCGGCTGGTCGCCGATGGGCACGCTGATGGTTTTGTGTCGGCGGGAAATACCGGGGCCGCCATGGCTACAGCCAAGATGGTCATCGGCATGTTGCGCGGCGTTGATCGCCCGGCGCTGGCCGCGATGATTCCCACCAAGACTGGAAAGCCGACGTTGTTGCTGGACGTGGGCGCTAATGCCGAGTGCAAACCTGAACATCTGGCGCAATTCGCCGTCATGGGTGACGCCTACTCGCGCGCGGTGTTGGGAACCACCAAGCCCTGCGTGGCCCTGATGAGCATTGGCGAAGAAGAAGCAAAAGGAAACGATCTGACCAAGGAAGCGTTTCCTCTTTTGCGCGGCTTGCGGAATCTGAATTTCGTGGGTAACGTCGAGGGTCGCGATGTTTTTACGGGCGCCGTTGACGTGATCGTAACCGACGGTTTTACCGGCAACGTCATGCTGAAGCTGTCGGAGGGACTGACGGACGCGATGCTGTCAATGATCAAGCGAGAGTTGACCGCTTCCGCGGTTACGAAGGCCGGCGCAATGCTGGCCAAGCCGGCCTTTAGAAATATCAAGAAGCGTCTCGACTATTCCGAGTATGGAGGCGTGCCGCTGCTGGGCGTAAGGCAGATCGTGGTTATCGCGCACGGCAGCTCGAATTCGCGCGCCATTAGAAACGCGATTCGGAGCGTTAAGGAATTTTCTCGGCATCATGCCAGCGAGCTTATAGAGCGCGGAATAGCCGAGGCGAACATGAGTCAAGCCGCGGCGGCGGTATAGAACGCGTTTGCTGTTTACCATTCGCGCTTGACTGAGGGTGTAGATGTCAAAAGTTAATGCGGGCATTCTGGGTACCGGCCATTCTTATCCGAAAGGCATTTTGACAAACGCCGATCTGGAAAAGCTGGTTGAAACCTCGGATGAGTGGATTACCTCGAGGACCGGGATCAAACAACGCCGCAAGGCTGCGCCGGACGAATACACATCGCAGTTTGCCGTGCGCGCCTCCCGCGCAGCAATCGAGCGGGCCGACATCGACGTTTCTGAAATCGATCTGATTCTCTGTGCTACTGTTACGCCCGATCAAATCCTGCCGGCAACGGCTTGTTTGATTCAGGCGGAGCTGGCAGCGCATAAGGCTGCAGCGATGGATATTGTCGCGGCGTGTTCGGGTTTTCTCTACGGGCTATCGTTGGCCAATTCGATGATCCGCGACGGCCAGACGAAGTATGCGTTGATTATCGGCGCTGAGATTCTGACGCGCTATGTGGACTATACTGATCGCTCGACTTGCGTGCTGTTCGGCGACGGCGCCGGCGCGGCCATTCTTGGGCCGGTAGAGCCTGGGCGCGGTATTTTGGCCTCCAAGATTAGATCGGACGGGCGATACGAAGAGCAGCTATTCGCCCCCGGTGGCGGAACGAAGCATGGTTTTACCGCAGAGACTATTGCTGCCGGCGACCATTTTTTTAAGATGAAGGGGAATGAGCTGTTCAAAGTTGCAGTGCGATCCATGACGGACATTTCTCGCGAGGTTCTGGGTGATGCGGGATTGAAAGCGGACGATATCGATCTTTTTATTCCGCACCAGGCAAATCAACGTATTACCGATTCAGTTGCCAGTAAGCTCAACGTGGAAGATGACCGCGTATATTCGAACATTGCCCAGCATGGCAATACGTCTTCGGCTTCCATTCCCATAGCCCTGGATGAGTGCGTAGAAGCCGGTCGCGTCAAAGAGGGCGACATTGTTTTGCTGGCATCATTCGGTGGCGGCGTTACCTGGGGCGGAACAGTAATGCGCTGGTAACTTTTATGGTCAAAGTTAGAAAAGGCGCACTGGTACTGATTGCTCTTATGATGGTCACGCCCCTGGCTTTGGGCCAGGGCACGACGCGTTCTCTCCTGATTGCAGTGCAGGACGCGGAGGGACGGCCACTGAAACATGCTTGCGTGACTTTCATTCCGAAAGATGGCGAGATAATCTTTCGCAAAGCGGATGCTCGGGGTAGAGTGAAGCTGAAAGATTTGAATGCGCAGAGTGGCCGCGTCGTCGCAAAGGTTGATGGTTACGAGGCCCAAAGGCAGAACGTAACGCTATTGTCGGAAACGGAAAAGGTGACTTTTCGTTTACAGTCGCGTGGCAGATGAGTGGCCGGCTGGCATACCTTTTCCCCGGCCAGGGCTCGCAATACGCGGGCATGGGTAAAGATTTAGCGGATAACTTTAAAGCCGCCAAAAGGATCTTTGAAGCAGCGGACAGCGCGCTCGGCTTTTCCATCTCGCGGCTTTGTTTTGCGGGGCCGGCTGAAGAGCTGCAGCTGACCGAGAATACACAGCCGGCGATCCTGGCGGTGTCGGCGGCGGCGCTTGAGGTTTTGCGAAGCGAAGGATTACCCGCGGCTGACTACGTAGCGGGGCATAGTCTGGGTGAATATTCGGCGCTGGTTGCAGCTGGTTCACTTAGGACTAGTGACGCACTACAGACAGTTCGCGCTCGCGGCCGATATATGCAGGAGGCCGTGCCCGTCGGCGCCGGCGCGATGGCTGCAATCCTTGGGGCGAACCTCGCCGACATAGTGGCCGCCTGTGAAGAGGCGAAGCAGGATCAGGTTTGCAGCCCGGCCAACATCAACTCTCCGGGCCAGGTGGTGATGGCCGGAAACGCTGGAGCGATCGACCGGGCCATCGCCCTGTTGAAAGAGCGCGGAGCAAAACGAGCGGTCAGGCTTAATGTCAGTGCGCCTTTCCATTGCGCGCTGATGATGCCCGCTCAGCAGCGACTGGCAAAGGATTTAGCAGGACTCGAGTTCAGGGATTTGAGCGTTCCGCTGGTGACTAACGTCGACGCCGCAGTAACCAGTAACGGGATGCAAGCTCGCGATGCGCTGATTCGCCAGGTGTCGGCCCCGGTACGCTGGCTGGAATCCATTGAGTTGTTGATTCGAGAAGGCGTCGATACTTTCGTCGAAGTTGGACCGGGGAAAGTGCTATGCGGTTTGCTACGGCAAATCGACCGCAGCGTGCGATCCTTCAATATTGAGGACGCAGCAAGTTTGAAAGCAACACTGGCGGCGCTGGGCCGGTTTAGGGCTTGATAGGCGCCTGATAGGTTAGAAAGCTTTTTCATCAATCTTCAGAGGAGCAAAAGGAATGGCCGATCAAGAGATCGAGAATAAGGTAAAGCAAATCATCGTTGACGAGCTTGGCGTGGACGAAAACGAGGTCACGCCGAACGCTCGCTTCATTGATGACCTGGGCGCGGACTCGCTGGACACCGTCGAGCTGGTGATGCGATTTGAGGAAGAGTTCGGAATCGAGATTCCGGACGAGGACGCTGAGAAGATTCAAAGCGTGCGCGACGCGTACAACTATATTGACCAGCACAAGGCCAAGTAGCAGTGACGAGTGAAGTGGGCCGGCGATAAGAGAACTGTTGCTCTTGATCGCTGCGCGCCATTTTCGGGTTGCTGGTTTCATAAGGAGCTATAGTTTTGACACGTCGCGTCGTGGTTACCGGACTCGGCCTGGTTACGCCCGTGGGCAACTCCGTCGAGACTACATGGTCTGCGCTTCTGGAGGGCCAGAATGGCGCAGATTACATCAAGAAGTTCGATGCGGAAAAGTTTACTACCCGCTTCGCCTGCGAAGTTAAGGATTTCGATCCGCTCAATTACGTAGAGAAGAAAGAGGCGCGCAAGATGGGCGCCTTTATTCATTACG
Organism: Pyrinomonadaceae bacterium; assembly: GCA_040003545.1. Taxonomy (GTDB): domain Bacteria; phylum Acidobacteriota; class Blastocatellia; order Pyrinomonadales; family Pyrinomonadaceae; genus DASXRU01. Next base: position 4,334 of record JBDUCF010000211.1, read on the forward strand.
CGGTCGCCGCGGCCCAGGAGGCGATGACCGACAGCGGGCTGAAGGTTACTGACGACATCGCAGAGGAAGTTGGCACCTATATCAGCAGCGGCATCGGAGATTTCTGGGCCATCGAGCGGGAACACTCGAAACTGCTGAACGAGGGACCGGGCCGCGTCTCGCCATTTTTTATTCCTTCGGCAATAGTCAACCTTGCTTCCGGCCAGGTTTCCATCCGTCACAACGCCAAAGGACCTAATTCCGCTACCGCCACAGCATGTTCAGCGGGCGCCCACGCTATCGGCGACAGTTTCAAGATCATTCAGCGCTGCGCCGCGGATGTGATGATTTGCGGCGGCGCCGAATCCGCGATCACGCCCATGAGCGTGGCGGGCTTTGCCGCGATGCGCGCCCTCTCGACGCGCAATGACGATCCTAAAGGCGCTTCGCGTCCCTTCGAGCGAGACCGTGACGGTTTCGTCATCGGCGAGGGCGCGGGAATAATGATTCTCGAAGAGCTGGAGTTCGCGCGCCGCCGCGGGGCTCGTATTTACGCTGAGCTGGTCGGGTACGGAATGACTGCCGATGCGTTCCATATAACGATGCCGGACAATACCGGCTCGGGCGCAATTCGCGTGATGCAGCGAACACTCAAGGACGCCGGGGTCGAGCCGGAAGCGGTGGGTTACATCAACGCGCATGGAACTTCGACGCCCTATAACGACAAGTTTGAGACGATGGCGATTAAGAAAACCTTCGGTGACCACGCCTATAAACTGGCGGTCAGCTCGACAAAAAGTATGACCGGTCACTTGCTGGGGGCGGCGGGTGGTATAGAAGGGGTCTTTTCCGTGCTGGCGCTGCATCGCAACACCTTGCTGCCGACGATCAATTACGTCAACTCGGATCCTGATTGCGACCTTGATTACGTGCCCAATAAGCCGCGCGAAGCAAAAGTGAATTACGCTCTGTCGAACAGTTTTGGTTTCGGCGGCACTAACGCGGCGATATTGTTCAAGCGATACGAAGAATAGACGGTGGTCAGTTGTCAGAGAAGTCAGTTGGAGATT
>JBDUCF010000012.1:0-18192 GCA_040003545.1 Pyrinomonadaceae bacterium
ATCATCCCCATCTCCCTGCCCACTCCCTTCTACATTGGCCCGGTCAACGTCTATCTGATCGCTGAAGATCCAATCACCATCATCGACACCGGGCCGAAGACCAAAGAAGCTGTCGAAGCTTTGCGCGCGGGCTTGCGAGGTGCGGGGTTCCTGGTTTCCGACATTCGCCGCATTGTCTTGACCCATGCGCATGAAGATCATTGCGGCCTGGCCCGCTCGCTCAGAGACGAAGCGAAGAACGCGGAAGTGTTTGTCCATGAGTGGGAAACCGGCCACCGCGTCGGCCGCCTCGAATACGCCGAGCACCGCACTCTACTTGTTCGTGCCGGCGTCCCTGATAATGACATTGAGCAGATGCGGCGGATGTACCAGGGCGTCCGCCTCTACGCAGACTCATTTGAAGATCACGAGTACAGCCCGCTATGGGATGAAGCGGAGCTAAAGTTTGATACCGGCTCATTGCGCATCGTGCATACCCCCGGTCACACTCCGGGCTCTTGTTCGTTTGTGCGCGAGGCGGACCGCACTATCATCGCCGGGGATTGCGTGCTCAAGCGCGTTACTCCTAATCCAATCCTTTCGCCCGATCCTATCGACAACTCAAAACGGTTTCCTTCACTCGCCGAGTATTTGGTGAGCCTGGCGCGTCTGCGCACTTTTGCCCCTACACTTGTGCACGGCGGCCATGGCGGTCCGGTGCATGATTACGAAGAACTTTTCCACCGCTACCTGCGCGCCATCAGCGAGCGGCAAAGCCAGGTGATTGGCCTGGTATCCAAAAAGGGCGCAACCGCCTGGCAGGTTTCCCGGGCAATGTTTCCCCAGACCGACGATGTGCACCGTTTCCTGGCTGTTTCGGAAGCTGTGGCGCATCTCGATCTGGCGCATTCCGAAGGCAAGATTGCTCTGGAACTCGCCGGTGAGCAGGAAATCTACCGCCAAATTTCAGATTAAGTTCCAACTTTTTGGAACCTACCCCCGCCCCGGCGCGTGAAAAGTGAAAAATCTTTCCGGAGGATTCGTCTATGACCCCTAAGAAATTAACCGTGATTGTCAGTCTCGTCGTGCTTGCCGGCGGTATTGCCCTGACACGGCAAACCGTTACGGCCCAGGAACCGGCGCCCCCGGCGGCCACCACTCCAGGGCCACAAGGCGAGCCACTAATCTCCATGTTCATGAGCGGGGGAACTTTTCTTGGCGTTTACGCCGAAGAGGTCAGCAAGGAGAACATGAGCCGTTATGGTCAATCTCAGGTGCGTGGCGTGGCCATAACCGACGTCGTCAAATCGAGTCCGGCAGAGCGCGCTGGGTTGAAAAAGGGCGACGTGATTCTTCGTTTTGAGAATGAACCCGTATCGAGCGTGCGCAAATTGAATCGCCTGGTGGGGGAATCGTCTCCTGATCAAACCGCCAGGCTGTCAATCAGTCGTGATGGGTCGGAGCAGGAAGTGACCGTAACGCTGGGGAAGCGCAGCGAGAATGCTGAGGCATGGCAAATGATCACGCCGCCGGGTGGAGTCTTTCGTGGCGTAACTCCCAGGGACTTTCCCAACCTTCAGCAGTTTCCGGGCGTGGTTCCAAATGGCGACAACAATTTCAGGTTCGCTTTTGGAAATAACCGCCGCATCGGCGTCAGCACGCAGCAACTGACCGAGCAGCTGGCTGATTTCTTTGGCGTGAAGGGCGGCGGGGTGCTGATAACTTCTGTGAACGATAACAGTCCCGCGGCAAAAGCAGGACTGAAAGCCGGCGACGTGATTACTGCGGTTGATGGTGAAAAGATAGAAGGACCGGGGGACGTGTCCCGCGCCCTCAACAAAAAGGATGATGGTGAGGTTACGCTGACCGTGGTGCGTGACAGGAACACGCGCACATTCAAGGTCACACCCACAAAACCAGAAGGTCTAACCGTGCCATCGGGACGCATCTCAACCAACGGGCGGGTCAGTCGAACGGAAATACGAGATGCAATCAAGCTTGGCGCGCGCCAAGGAAGGATCGTGATCCCACGTATTGCATTACCAACGATTCCCGCCATCGACGTTACCGTGCCGCAAATCCAATTGCCGGTAATACCTGAAATCAACATTCCGCTGCCGCGAATTCGTTTGCAACGAGTAGGGCGACAGTTTCCGATCTAGGCAGGACAGACATTCCTGTCTGCCATTTATGTAGGACAGGCATTCCTGCCGGTCGCTCTTTTCCACACGAGCGTTATCGGAAATAGAAGTGACCGGCAGGAATGCCTGTCCTACTTTAGCTGGCTGAGTTTCTTCTTGCCTTCGAGTGCATCCTTGAAGGCGCCGCCGGCAACGTCGCCCAAACTGATTGCCACTTCAAACTCCTTCATCGCTTCGGTGTCCTGATCAAGAAAAGCAAGGATGCGGCCCATCGCTTCATGCGCGCGCGAAAGCAACGCCCGGTCGGTGTCCGGTACCGCGGCGCCAACTGCCAGGCGATAGTTTGCCAGGGCGCGATTTAGTCTTTCCGTCTGCAAGTCGTCATCCGTCGTATCGCGGGCCCAAAGGCTTGCCGTCTGGGCCAGGGTAAAAAGGATTCGCGAATCGCCCGGGAAATCCTGCAATAGAGACTTCAAACGCGATTCAGCTGCTTCGTAATTCTTCAACTGCAGCAGTTTTTCAACTTCGCTCAAACCCTTCAGCAGACCGGTTCCCCGCGGCGAATCTGCAGGATCCGTTACTTCAGACAGGCCGGGATTAGTCAGCCACTGTGAATACCGCTGATGTGCCTTGCGCGCGGCTGTGGCGCGGCCAACTGCAGCCGCGTATTCGTCGGGCCGCCGCGCTTCCCGCGCCGGATCAAACGAAGCGATCATATCGGAAAGAAAGTCTGCGACGCCAAACCCCGACGCATCCAGGTCGCGCAATTGAGTGGCAAAGTAGAAGGCCAGCACTGCCCCTTTTTCATAGTCGGCGGCCAGATCTGCCAGAGCCTCGTCCGCAATGGCAGTACGCGCTTTCTGCGCTTCTCTGTTAATCCGCGCGCGGTCGACTTCGTTTTTCGCGGCTCGTAATTGCGCGCGAGTATTATTCTCCAGTGCGTTGAGTCGCATCCTTTCTTCGAGTCGCGCGTCGGCCGCGGCCACCAGTGATCGCGATACCGTTAGAAAGACGTCGGGCGAGACCGCCGCTCCGGCTTTGGCCCGCTCATCAAGTAGTTGTTTGATTTGTTCGCGGCGCGCAGCGATTTCGCGGCTGTGTCGCAGGATCACCGGATCGATTACATATTGCACGTAGGCGCGGCGCAATTCAGAAGAGGCGGGATTGATCCCTTCCGGAACGATCGCGTAGTAGTCGTCGGCGATGATGCGAAAGTTGATCGTGCCCGGCGCTGCCAGCAGATCAGGCACAATATAGAAGCGCCGCTCATGTTCGCGCAGGCTGTACACGGGCGCCGCTTCCTTTTTCTTTTTGGCGGTGCCCGGACTTTTCACCCTCACGCGCTCAGTGCTTACCAGTGACGGTTGAATATGAAGGTAGGAGAGCACCGTGCGGACCATCTCGCTGGCGGGCTGGCGCAAACGATCGCCTTCAGCTTGAGATGCCCGCACGTAGGAAACGAGCCGCTCATCAATTCCGGACTTGCGATAGAACTCGCGCGCCAGCGGCGCGAAGTCCAGCACCGCGAGCACACCGCCGGGAAGATCATCCGAGCGCTCCGGGGGATCAAGATCGGGAGTCGGGCCAAGTGTGTATGCCAGTGAAACATACCGGGCGGCCTGATCGGCAGGGGTGGCCGGCGCCGGCAACTTGTTGCGTTCATAGAAGGCTCGCAGGCGCTGGCGCAGGGCCGGATCAAGTCCGGCCTGGTCCTTTCTGATCTGCGCGCGAAAGAATGAAGGCTCTTTGCCCGCCGGCGTGGGATCGAATCCAGCGGCGTCAAGAGCGGCCATCACGACGATCAAACGCGGGTCCGGCTGAAACGAGACGCCATATTCCGCCAGATCAAAGGCGGCAGCAGGACGCGATTGCGCAGCCGGGGTTTGGACCGGTTGTCCCGCGGCAGGGGTGGCCGGTTTGTTCTGAGCGGCGGCGACACCGCTGATTATTACCAGAGCGAGAACGACAGGAAATTTCTTTCTCATATTGCGATAACTAAGAGGGCACGTGCCGGAAAATGTTGTCGGGAGTTGGGATATCTATACTAATAACTTTCAGAAGTACTACAGATGCACCCGGACGTGCGGCAGATGCCACAAACGTGGGATCTGGAGGTCTGGAGAAAAACTGACACAATCCACGAAACCACACGAAGCGACGGGAGTGTCTTAATTTGAGGTAGCGCAAGCTGCCAGCTTGCGCAGACTGGCAGTCTGCGCTACTTAGCTTAAATTAAGATCCTTATTGCGGCGGTGCCTGCGCAGCAGACGCAATATTAATGGATACGACGCGAGCGAACAAACCACCGAAAGCAACACCGCCCCGAGGGCAAACGGCTCGACCAGGTACCAACTGCTGGAGAACAACTGGTGATAGTAACTCCCGGTTAAAGGATGGGGATGCTTCAACAACTCAATCCCTTCGGCCGGGATACGCAGGGGGCGACCCAATAGAAATGCCCCAATCCCATAGGACACAATGATGATGGGAACCAGGGTAAAAGGGTTGTTGATGTAGGTTCCGGTGAAGATGGCAACCTTGTTGAAGCGAAATAGAAAAGCGATCAGCGTCGCGATGATGGTGTGCAGGCCCAGCAGGGGCGAGAAAGTTATGAAAACGCCAATGGTAAACGCAAGGGCCGTCCGCTCTGGCGGATCATCGAGCGCGAGCAGCCGGCGAATTGTGGCGGAAAACATTGAGTAGGACAGGCATTCCTGCCTGTCTATTCTGCGCGAACAAGACGACAGACAAGAATGTCTGTCCTACTACTTGAAGTTGCTGAGCGCGTCGGGTTCGTTCTCGTAAACATCGAAGACGGTCAACAGTTTGGTGATAACTAGCAGGTCCTGGACCTTGTCGGTGAGGTTAAGCAGCTTCATCTGGCCGCCATCTTTGCTGACGGTTGTGTAATTGGCAATTAGCTCGCCGATACCGCTGGAATCAATGTAGCGAACGCCGCCGAGGTTAAGCAGGATTTTCTTCTTCCCATCGGACACTAACTGCCGGATGGCGCTACGCAGGACGCCACTGCCTTCTCCCATCCTGATAGTTCCGTTCATGTCGAGTACCGTGACATCTCCCGCCTGTCGTTCTTTAATATCAAGCTCAGCCATGGCAGTAACCTCCTTGGAAATCATTAACCTCGCAACAATTTATTGGATTCGCCCGCTCTGACTATCAAGGCCGGCGTCGAGGTTAGCGTATGCGTGTTTTTATTTGAATCCGTTCAGCGCGTCTGATTCACTTTCGTAAACGTCGAAGACCGTCAGGAGTTTGGTGATAGTTAACAAGTCCTGGAGCTTCTGCGTCAAATTAAGGAGCTTCAGCTGGCCGCCATCTTTATTGATCGCCGTGTAACTGGAGACGAGCTCGCCAATCCCGCTGGAATCGATATAGCCGACGCCGGCAAGATTCAGCAGTACTTTCTTCTTGCCCTCCTCGAGCAAACGGCGAATAGCGCTGCGTAACGCCACGCTGCCCTCGCCGATGGTGATTTTGCCATCCATGTCGAGGACGGTCACGTCTCCGGCCTGTCGCTCCTTCATGTTGAGTTCTGCCATTGTTAAGACTCTCCTTAAGGAATTCTCGAATCTGAATTACAACTTTTTGATCATGCGCACCATCGTGCCGCCTGCGGCTGTTCTGGACCAGGTAACATCGTCCATGAACGTGCGCATGAAAAAGATGCCGCGTCCGGAAGTCTTGAGAACGTTCTCTCCCACAGTCGGATCCGGAACATTTCCGGGATCGAACCCGATGCCCTGATCGCTCACTTCAATTTCTAAAGCACCCGGCGAGCTGGTAAAGATGACGGTAATCGTTTTGCTTTCGTCGCGCTTGTTCCCGTGCACCAGAGCGTTGGTAACAGCTTCGCGCAACGCCATGTCAACACCATAAGCAGCTTCTTCATCGAGTCCCGAACGTTTGGCGACTTCGCCGGCGGCGGCGGCGGCCTCATTGACGGATTCGGTGCGGCTAGGCAAAAAGAGTCGAGTCGTCTCTTCAGTCACGGAAGGCATGGCCTTTACAAGGGAACAATCCGACAGCGCCTGGCTATTCTCTATAGCTAACCGGAGGATGCAGGGTGTAACACGGTGGCCGCCCGTGTGTCAAGAAGGTTAGCTGATTACTTTCATGGGCCATCGGGCTTCGTCCTGTATTCCTCCCAAGGTAAGATTTAGAGCGTGATCATCAAGCCGGTAAAACTGATCCAGGGCCAGCTTCAGCTGCCGGGAGACAAATCCATTTCGCACCGCGCGGCCATGATTGCGGCGCTTGCCAGGGGGACATCGCGTTTGCGAGATTTTTCCCCGAGTGAGGACTGCGCCGCAACTCTTTCGTGTTTGCAACAACTCGGTGTCACGGTAATTCATGACCACCAAGTCGTAGTCATCAAGAGCACCGGCACTTTGAAGGCTCCTTCTGAATCACTCGATTGTGGCAACAGCGGTTCGACTATGCGGCTCCTGGCGGGCATGCTTGCAGGGCAGGCTTTTACTGCGACTCTTACGGGCGACGAGTCTTTGCGCACCCGGCCGATGGGGCGCATCATGGAACCACTGAAGATGATGGGTGCAGGCGTCGAGTCAGAGGCAGCGCTCGCCCCGCTCATTATCACCGGGCGCTCTCCGCTGGCAGCGATCCGCTACGAACTGCCGGTGGCCAGCGCGCAGGTCAAGTCATGCATTCTACTGGCAGCCCTTAACGCCGAGGGCCGCACGGAAGTCGTAGAAAAAAAGCCCACGCGCGATCATACCGAGCGAATGCTTCAGTGGTTCGGAGTACCTTTGCACATCACATCCGCGTCTGATTCATCTGCCGCGCGCATCGCAATCGAAGGTCCGGCCCAATTCGACGCGCGCGATGTTTGTATTCCCGGCGATATTTCATCGGCAGCTTTCTTCATCGCCGCGGCCGTACTTCTTTCCGGTTCGAACCTTGTGATGGAGAATGTTGGTCTTAATCCCTCGCGCTCGCAATTCCTGGCTGTGCTTCGCTCGCTTGGTGCAGATATTGAGATCGGAAACATCCGCGATGAATACAACGAACCTGTGGGTACAGTTCAGGTGCGCAGTGGATTGGTCCCGGCCTCTAATAGCGAAGCGCGCCACCTGAGCGGCGCCATGATTCCGGCGTTGATTGACGAGCTGCCTTTACTGGCAGTGCTGGGAACACAAATTGAAGGGGGTATCGAGATCCACGACGCCGGAGAACTGCGCGTGAAAGAGACGGATCGCATCGCCGCAACCGTCGCCAATCTGCGCGCAATGGGCGCGAAGGTTGAAGAATATGACGATGGCCTCAAGGTTGGGGGTCCGATTCGCCTTCACGGCGCCACGGTTGACTCGCGCGGCGATCATCGCATCGCGATGGCTTTTGCGGTGGCCGCGCTGATTGCCGAAGGAGAGACGGAAATTCAAGACGCGGATTGTGTTGCGGTATCGTTTCCCGGGTTTTTTGATCTGCTGAATTCGGCGGTTAAAAGATGAGGATCATTGCGGGCGACGGTGCCCACGTTCCCAGTATGAACGAACGCCGCATTGTTATCATCGGTTTCATGGGTTCAGGTAAGACAACTGTAGCCGAAGCCCTGGCACAGCGGCTCGGCTGCGCCATGATTGACCTTGATTCCTTCATCACGAAACAGGAGGGACGCACCCCGGCTGAGATCATTGAACACGATGGCGAAGCTGCTTTTCGTGAAATCGAGACGCTCCAGTTGCGCCATCTTCTGGAGAAGACGGACCCACGCGTGATCGCCCTCGGTGGCGGCTCATGGACCATGAAGATCAACCGGGAGATGATTACGCGTTACCAGGGACTAACAGTCTGGCTCGACGCGCCGTTCGAATTGTGTTGGCAAAGAATTCAGGGAATCTCAGTCAACGGCGACCGTGTTCGCCCCCTGGCGCCGGACCGCGAAAGCGCGCGCCAACTTTATGAGCGAAGGCGCGCCAGCTACGGACTAGCTGCTTTCAAAGTTAACCTCGGCGGTAACGAAGATGCCGATATGGTTGCCGCTAAGATCCAAACCTGGATTGAATCCCTGGGTTGAATTGAAACATTGTGACTAAGCCAGCAAATCAAATCGCTGCGCGGTCGCTCCGATCGTCGAAGGGCCCTGGCGGATGCGAATCGCTGGAAACAATTGGCGCGCCGGCATCCGGACGGCTATTACACTCTGCAAACGGACGACACTGGTGCGGTACCGCGCACTTCTGACCAGAGCCCCCCGGGCAATGATGTTCAAGCTTATGTCAATTTGGGTTTAGGCCCTGACAGTGCGCGGATGCTAGAATTGCCGCGCCCGAAATCGAACCGGGGCTGAACGGCTGATTGGTATCAGTATTGTTCGCGGTCAGAGGTCAGTACTCATGATGGAGGTTCCCCCGTGGCTTCACCGAAAATCGTCCTGACGGCTTCTTCCACCGAAGCCAGTGAATACAAACATAGTGTCTGGCAACAGATGCTGTCGGCCGCCATCCCCGTCAAGTACAGCGGCAGGTTTATCGACCCGGCGTCGTTGGTGAACGACTCGTGGCCGGACGGGCGCGCGAAATACGTGCCCAATGGCCTGCGTATGGTGGAAACCCTTTTGCTGCGCGAATACTCGGAAGACGACGTAGTAACCTGCTACGTCGAGAACCTCGAAAGATTCGTTGGCCCGGAAACACAGGTGCTGGCCATTCACGCGCACAACCCTCTGGGTATCTCCTACGCCACCGACGTTTATTCAAAGCTGGGCGGCGAGAACCTCATGCCGCTGAATGCGGCAGAGTTCATACGCATTGTCACGCATCCGATCATCAAGAAGTACAGGCCGAAAATTGTCGTAGGTGGTCCCGGGGCATGGCAACTGGAAAAAGCCAACCGCCTTAACGAATTCAATATCGATTACTTGATCGACGGCGAGGTTGAACTTGCGTTCAGCGATCTCTTCAAGCGAATCATGGCTGGCGATCCGGAATTGCCGCAGATCATCAAGGTCCCAAAGCACATGCAGGCTACCGTGGAAGAGATTCCCGTCGTGCGTCATCGCTCCACCTTCGGCGTGATAGAGATCACCCGCGGATGTGGACGCGGTTGCCAGTTCTGCTCGCCGGCTACCAAAGTGGGCCGCTCATTTCCGCTCGAGCACATAATGGAGAGCGTGCTCGTGAACGTTGGCGAAGGCGCCACCGAAGTGATGCTGGCGTCAGAGGACATGTTCCTCTACGAACAGCTGCCTAACTTCGTTACCAACATCCCGGCGCTGGAAAACCTTTTCCAAAGCGTAGCCGGTGTGCCCGGTTTGGAAACCATCCAGACATCGCATATTACGATCGCCCCCATCGTCAAGGAACCGACGATCCTTGAAAGACTAAGCCCGCTGATCGTTCCGAAGTCGCATTTGCACCATCCGGATTCGACCGATCCCAACCATTGCATCGCCGATCCGATTATTGGGCTGGAAACCGGCAGCCCGCGCCTTTTCGATACCTACATGAAGGGCAAAGCTTATCCCTATAAGGCCCATCAATGGCGTGACGTCGTGGTCAAAGGGATGGAAGCTTTGAACCGGCACAATTGGTATCCATTCAACACCTTCATCATCGGTCTTCCGGGTGAGACGGACGCGGATACAAAACAATCGCTCGACCTCCTTTACGATTTGCGCGATGCCAAGGGAATGTTTGTGCCCACGTGGTTTGTGCCGCTCGAAAACACGCGCATGCAGAAGAAGGCGAGCGCCAAGTTGATCGAGATGACCGACCTGCAATGGGAATTCTTCTTTACCTGCTGGAAGTACAATCTGGAGTTCTACGGCAGCGCATACTCGCGCTACAAGTATTCGGTAGGTGTGCCCATTTACTACTACACCCTGGCCCGCAAACTTTTTGGCAAGGGAATAAAGTATCCCCTTTGCCGTTTCGCCGGCCTCCCCGATCGTTTAACGCGCAAGCGCCTCTATCTGGACTTCACTGGCTACAAGCGCACCAAGGATCTAATGAAGCCGTTAGTCAGCGAGATTGTTCCGGGCTTTGAGAGCGTCCGCGACAAGGGACTAAGCCTGATTGACGCCAGCGAATTGCTTCACTTGAAGATGAACACACCCGCGCACGCCTCAACCACCTGAGGACGAGAACTTGTGTCAACTCAAAAGGCCGCTTCGCACCGCGCGAGCGGCCTTCTTTTTGTTTATGGAGTAGGTGCGATCTATTTGTTCTATCAGACGGATTTCGTCATGACCTTCTGCGGGACGTTAGGTCCAATAGATTGGGCAGAAGATTCAGCAGACACTGCGGACTTATCGTGATGTGCTAGCGGGACCGGCTTGCCGGCCATCTCAGCGAAAAGGGATTCGTACTGATCGACGACGTATTCCCAATCGTAGAATTTTCGCACCCGCTCCTGAGCGCGATGCCGGAAGGCTTGCACCAAAGAGCCGTCTCGTATTACCCGCTGTAGTTTCTCTACCAGATCCTTTTCATCCGCATAGGGAATCCCGGCCTCGCCTACTGCTTCTATGTTCTCGGGAGCAGCGAGGGTTAGTACGCAGTTGCCGTATCCCATGGCTTCGAGCAACGCCGGATGAGTGCCACCGACCTCCGCTGCATGCACATAGCAATAGGCGTTCTGTTGCAATGCCCGGTAGTCCTCGCCGAAAACAAACCCGGTGAAGATGATTCGTTTATCGCGCCGCGCTCTTGCCTTAAGCTCGCGAATGTAATCGTGCGCGTAAGGTGCGTCGCCCACCACCAGCAGTTTGTGAGCGGTGCGCACTTTCTTGAAGGCTTCAATTACAAGATGGGCATTGTTTTCCGGTTCCAGACGCGAGACGTAAAGTACATAACGATTCGGTTCAACCCGCCACTTGCGCACCAGGTCTCGATTAGGGTGGCGTTCGACATTAGCGCCATAAGAGATCATGGTCGAGGGCGTCCGGTATCGCGCCGCGTAATAGTCCTGGATTACCTTCGCGTCGGTCACTGTCTTATTGGGAAGGATTGTGGCCAGGCGCTCGACCAGTAAATAGTAGGTGCGCCCGATCGAATTCCATTTTTTGCGCTTATGTTCAAGACCGTCTACGTTGATTGCCACCGGCGTTCCCGTCCATCTGAGGATTGGCACGAAGGGCGCGTTCGCGGCATTACATACTAACGCCGCGTCGAATCGTCGCGGGACTGCATGAAGCGCAGAGAGAAATGAGTGGACGACGGTGTCAAAGTATTTATGCCGGATGGTGGGCAGCACCTGCAATCGGACGCCGTGATACTCGAGCTGGCGCGGGGAAACATAGTGCGACCGACAATAGACGGTGACGTCATGACCGCGCGCCACCAAACGCGTCGACAGGTGTTCGGCAAAGGTCTCAAACCCGCCATAGCCGGCAGGAATGCCGCGTGTTCCGAGGATCGCTATACGCATCACTAATAGACCATGAAATCCGGACCGTGAACTATCAACCAAAACAGCTTTTTGAGTTCAGCGTTCTAGTTTCAGTTTCTGCCCACGGCCTGCTCGTAAGCCTGGATCGTCATTCGCGCTGTCTTCCGCCAACTAAAGTCTCGAGCTCGCTGCAAACCTTTGACGCATAACTCCGCGGCCAGGTCTGAATTCTCGATAAGACTGGCCATCGCGTGGGCGAGCGCAAGTTCATTAAATGGATCAACCAGTAACCCGGCATCGCCCACAACCTCGGGCAAGCTCGTGCGATTTCCGGCAATCACAGGTGTACCACACTGCATTGCCTCAAGCACCGGCAAACCAAAACCTTCAAAGTACGACGGATAAACAAAACAACGGGCGCCGCTATAAAGTGCCGGCAAGTCTGCTTCCGGGACGTAGCCGGTAAAGACTACGACACTCGTTAAGTCATGTACGGCTGCGGCCCGCAGGGTTTCATCGAAGAGCCAGGCCTTCTTTCCCACCAGCACGAGTTGCGGAAGCTTAGCCTGAGGTCGAAGTCTGCGCAAGCTCGCATAAGCCGCGATCAGTCGCGCGAGATTTTTTCGCGGCTGGATCGATCCCACTGACAGAATGTACTCGTCTTCTATCCCGTAATTCCTGCGAACGCGTGCCAGTTCGGTTGCGCCTGTGACAGGGGCAAAATGGTCCGGCGCGGCGGGCGGCGTGACTAATACGCGGGCTGGTTCAATCCCGTAGGTTTCAATGATGTCATTTCGCGAATATTCTGAAAGCGCGAGAATGAGCGCTGCCTTGCGCGCCGTCTGGCCAACGGTCAGGCGAAGCTGCATGCGGCTGCGACGTTTGAAGGTTTTCGGCAAGTGCTTGAACGAGAGATCGTGAATACTGGCGACCACCGGGCAGGGACAAAATGGCGGCGCGGTGAACTGAACGTGCAAAAGATCCACCGGATGGCGACGCAACTCCGCGGAGAGTGTCAGTGGCACGCGAACGAGCGGCGTATGAGGAAGCGTGGTGCGTAAAGTGAAGTTGGGCCAGCGATTGGCGAAGCGTTTTGTGGCCTCGGGTTTTGTGACGTAAAGCGTGTAACGATTTACCGAATCAATGTCCGCGAGCGACTCGATGAGATTGGTGATGTAACTCTCGTTCCCTCCGAGCTGAGTCCCAACGGAATGCGCATCTATTGCGATATGCAAGTTTAATGATGCTCCCTTTATGGTAAGAATTCGCCGGGAGCTAAAACCAGAGGGGTTACTTCAGTGCTGATCCCCCTGCGCCTCGGTATTTCAGTTCTTTGCGGGCTGGCGAGAAATAGTTTCGCGCCCGCCGCCAGAAACAAAAGGCCGAGGGCGAAGAGTCTTCCTGATTGTTTTATTCCTGGCCATTGGCGGAGGCTTCTTTAGTTTTTTCAGCATCGACCTGGCGCGTGTCGCGTTCACGGATGCGCGCCGCTTTTCCTCGCAAGCCGCGAAGATAATAGAGCTTGGCGCGACGAACCCGGCCCTTCTTCACCAGATCTATGTGATCGATGATCGACGCGTGCAGGGGGAAGATCCGTTCGACGCCGATACCGAAACTGGTTTTGCGCACCGTAATCGTCTCGCGCGCGCCACCATGCTTGCGCGCAATCACCACGCCTTCGAATGCCTGCAGGCGTTCCTTCGTTTCCGATTCTTTAATGCGAACGTGAACCCGAACGGTGTCGCCGGGCTTGAAGTCAGGAATGTTTTTGCGCAACTGCGTCTTTTCTATGCTATCCAGTCGATTCATGTCAGTACTCCATTTGCAACAATCACTTCAATAAGTCTGGCCGGTTGCGTTCAGTCTTTCGCAACGCCGACTCGCGGCGCCACCGCGCAATTTCGGCATGATGTCCGGTCAGTAAAACTTCCGGCACGCGCAGGCCCCGAAAATCAGGCGGGCGCGTGTACTGGACGTGATCAAGCACGCCTTCAGAAAACGATTCGTTGGTCGCTGATGTCTCGCTTCCCAACGCGCCCGGCAAGAGCCGGACTACCGCGTCAACCAGAACCAGAGCCGCCGGTTCGCCTCCGGAGAGCACGTAATCGCCGATCGAGATTTCGTCAGTTACCAACGCATCAGCGACACGCTCGTCAACGCCCTCGTAGCGTCCGCAGATAAGCACCAGATGCGAAGTCCCGGCCAGCTCCTGGGCCAGCGCCTGGGTCAACACTCGGCCCTGCGGCGACAAAAGCGCAACCCGCGTCGCCACTGAGTAACCGGCGGGCCCTTCGGCTCCAGTCAAAGCCTCAACTGCTGCAAAGATCGGCTCGGGCTTCAGTACCATACCGTCGCCACCACCAAACGGCCGGTCGTCAACCTGCCGGTGCTTGTCGGTGGTCCAGCCGCGCAGGTCATGGGCCTTTATTTCGACCAGCGACGCTGCTTGCGCCCGGCGAACAATTCCGTAATCAAATGCTTCGCGAAAGTACTCCGGAAAGATCGAAATGATGTCGATGCGAAACATTTGCCGATTGCGAATTGCGGATTTCGAATTGCGGATTTAAGTAGGTTTTCAATCCGCAATCCGAAACCCGCAGTCTAAAATTCCAAAAGGCCTTCCGGGGGATCCACGCGAATCAACTTGCGCTCAACGTCAATCTCGACGCAAATCTCTTCGGCCATCGGGACCAGCAGTTCGCGATGGGGCCCGGCGATTACCAGTATCTCCGCGCTGCCGGTTGGCGTAACATCCCGAACCACGCCTAATTCATCGCCGGCGATCGTTTCAACGCGACAGCCTATCAGTTCCCAGGTGTAAAACTGATTCGCCGGCAGCTCGACCCGCTCTGATTCAGGTATCGCCAGCTCGCATCCGATCAAAGTTTTCGCGGCTTCAATCGAATCATAACCCGCGAACTTCAGCACAACTCGCTTTCCCTGTAACCACTGCTCCTCAACCTGAAGTGATTGGCGACTGCCATCCGGCGAAACTGAAATCAGATTTTCACGCTCGGCAAAGCGCTCAGGAAAATCTGTCAAAAAATCGGCAACAATTTCTCCGCGAAGCCCTCGCGTTTTCACGGCCCGCGCGACCGCAATCAGTTCTGAAGTTTCTGCTTCGCCGTGTTTCCGGTCGCCTTCGCTCATATCAAGCCAACACCGGACTCAGCCAGTGCCGGTTTCTACGATTTCAAGAACAAAGCGATGATTCCTCTTCGTGCTGACTGCATGAGACAGCGAACGCAACGCTCTTATCGTGCGGCCCTGGCGGCCAATGACTTTCCCCATATCCGAAGGTGCGACCCGAATCTCAATCATCGTCGAACCAGCGCGAGGAACCTCGCGCACGTCAACCGCTTCGACGTCGTCGACGAGGGCTTTAACAATCATCTCGACAGTTTCTCGCATGAGACTGGTGCAGTTCTGTGATCCCCTGGTTTAGAAGCCGCACTTGTGCGGCTCGGGCGGACAAGTCCAACCCTCTAAACCAGTAGCGGGCCTTAAGCCTCCGCGGTGGCGGCCTGGGTTTTAGCGCTGGCTTTGATCAGCCGTCGCACAGTGTCGGTCGGCTGCGCGCCTTTTTCGATCCAGTAACGAACGCGCTCGGCTTTCAGTTTGATCTCTGCCGGATCGCGTGTGGGATCATAGGTCCCCAGGTTCTCGAGGTAAGCGCCGTCACGTTTAGACTGCTTTTCCTTTACCACGATACGATATGAAGGTCGCTTCTTCGCGCCCGTGCGCATCAGTTTTATTGCTAACAACTTTTCCTCCTCTGAACGCAGACAAAAACATTCCCGGAACGGTTTAAACCAAACTTACCGTCGCCGCTTCTTTTTCTTCTTCTTCTTCTTTCGCGACGGTCCGGCCGGCAATCCACCCATCGGTCCGCCATCGCCTTCCCCGTCCATCATCCCTTCCATACCAGACATGCCCGCCATGCGACGCATCATCTTTCCCTTCAAGCCGCCGCCGCCAAACATTCCGGAGCCGGATAGTTGGCGCATCATTTGTCGCATCTCGGTGTACTGCTTGATTAGGGCATTTACCTGAGCGACCGTTACGCCTGACCCGCGCGCGATACGACGGCGCCGGTTCGCGTTCAGGATCAGGTGGTTGATCCTCTCCTCGGACGTCATCGAATCAATGATGGCTTCGGTCCGCTTCAGCTCTTTCTCCATCTGGGCGGATTGCTCTTCACTAAGTTCCGGCATACCGATGCCGCCCAGAAGCTGATCAGGCAACATCTTCATAATCTTTGACAAAGAGCCAAGCCGCTTCACCTGCCGGAGCTGCGAACGAAAATCGTCGAGCGTGAACTGGTTCTTCTGAAGTTTTTTGAGCTGGGCCTCGGCTTCCGATTGATCGACTTTCGACTGAACCTCTTCGATCAGCGAAAGGACGTCGCCCATCCCCAGGATACGCTGGGCCACCCGATCGGGATAGAAAGGCTCGAGCGCATCATACTTTTCGCCAACGCCTACGAACTTAACCGGTTGACCCGTTACCTGCCTTATCGACAAGGCCGCGCCACCGCGCGCATCGCCGTCCATCTTCGTCAGCACTACTCCAGTGATGCCGAGCCGCGCGTGAAATTCTTCAGCCGAACGCACTGCATCCTGACCCGTCATAGCATCTGCGACGAAAAGGATCTCGACCGGCTGGGTCTCGTTCTTTATGCGCACGAGCTCTTCCATCAACTCATCATCTATGTGCAACCGTCCGGCTGTATCGATTAGCAGAGTATCGTAGCCGGTTTGCTGCGCATGCTGGTGCGCTCCTCGTACCAACGTTAACGGATCGTTCGTGTCTGGTTTTTCAAAGATCGATTGGCCGGTCGCTTTTGCGATGACCTTTAACTGTTCGCGAGCGGCCGGGCGGTAAACGTCCGTGGAAACCAGCAGCGGCTTGCGTTCCTGGTTCTGCGCCAGCCAGCGCGCGATTTTCCCCGTCGAGGTCGTCTTGCCGGAGCCCTGCAGCCCGACAATCATCACGACGTTCGGGGTTGCCTTCGTGAAGACCAGCCGCGAGGACTGTCCTCCGAGCAGGCTAACCAGCTCGTCAAAAACAATCTTGACTACCTGCTCGGAAGGCTTTAGGTCCTGCCAGACCTGTTGGCCTTCGGCCTTTTCCTTGATCGAAGCGATAAAGTCTTTGGCGACTTTATAATTGACGTCCGCTTCAAGCAGTGCCAGCCGGATCTCGCGCAGCGCCGCGTCCACGTGCGCCTGCGTCAGGACACCTTCGCCGCGGATGTTTTTCAACGTCCGCTTCAGTTTGTCTGATAACGACTCGAACATACATCATTAGGCGAAGACCCGCTCTAAAGACGGAAACAGCGATGATAGCGGCGGCTTTTGGGGGTGTCAAGGCGCCCTTTCGAAGGAATAGCGGCTAATTTGAAATGCGCGAATTAGTGCAGGTTCAAAGGCAAACGTTGCCCAGAATAGCCAAAACCATGCACCGGGCGGCCAGCATTTTGGAGGCGGTAGTTGGATGGAACCGTACCGAAGGATTTCGCCGATGGCAAAACGCTCAATTAATCTCCGTTTACAATCCAAACGCTCGCAAATCGCAATGAAAACAATCCGTCGAGACCACGATTTGCCTGCTAAAATCTTTGTATGCCACACGAGATGGAGAGTAAGGATCGCCGCGACGCCCCACGCTATAAGCTACGGGTCCCGTGCAGCGTTACTTGCGCCGACACTGGCGCCACGCTGCTGACGCACACCGCGGAGCTTAGCTTGCAAGCCATCTCACTTACTATTCCCCTCAACCCTACCTATGGCGCTGAGGATCCGTCCAAAGTCGGGACGAAGGTGTCCCTAAAATTGGCTCTCCCGGTAGGATATGTCCGATTGACAGGGGTGCTGTTGCGTCATCAGCAAGCTGATCCAAAGGATCATCTTTTCGTATTTGAGATCGAAGCGGCGAGTGATCTGGATCGACGGTTATATAACGAATATGTCGATGCGTTGGATCGTGATTAGTAAACCGAGCAATGGCGCTCGGACTTACCAAGGTGATTTTAAATTAGGAAGCTGCCCTCCCCGCCTCAACTTGATATTCCCTCCTTTTCGTTATCAGGATTGCGATTGACTTGGAGACCGCGGCTGGCGTAAAAGCGCGTCACTTCAGTTTCATGAAAGGACGAGTTATGACGAGGCGTCTGCGGTTAGCTCCGAGTGCTGATTCATTTGGGCCCAAAACCAAATCCCAACACCATTCTAGTCGGTGCAGGAGGTTGGGAACTGTGCTCGGTCTGGTTCTTTCCTTTCTGGCCTTACTAGCGATTGCTTCACCTCAGCCCGCATCGCGATCAGCATCAGCGCAAACTGGCGCCGCGACAGGCGCCGGGGAAACATTTCAAACCATCGCGCCCGGCGTCGAACATCTGCAACTGGTTCGCGGACGTAAATCTGATAGTGAAGCTACCGGCCCGTGGTCTATCAATCTGCTACGCATCGATCTGAGCAAGGCTAATTTGCGTCTGGTTCATGCCATGGACGAAGCGGTAGGTTTGGAAACGGTCAGCTCAATGGCGGCAAGATACCAGGCGCTCGCTGCGGTCAACAGCGGCTACTTCAGAACTACCGGAACCTACCGTGGTGACTCAATAGGAGTCGGCGTACTCAAGGGAAACCTCATCAGCGAGCCTTACAACAACAGGGCCTCTCTGGGGTTGATCGAGAAGCCCGGC
>JBDUCF010000212.1:0-5374 GCA_040003545.1 Pyrinomonadaceae bacterium
GTGAGGTTGACTAAGCGCAAGCGCTCAAACTGCTTCCGTATCGGCGTCTGCCGTTCGAGCGAACCCGGGACAATCAGGTTCAACGCCAATCGCCTATGAGGACGAATGGGGCCCAGTAGAACGGGGCGCTGTACTTCTTGCCGGTAATCATCGCGAGCTGAGCTTCACGCATGGCAGCCGCGGGCGGCGCCGCAGCAACCGATGGTGCGGCAGCGGAACCGAGTAACCGTCTGTAAAAATCCGTCATCAACTCAGCCGTAGATTTGTCGGCCACCGACCAGAGGCTAACGCCAACCGTGGGCGCGCCGGCGTACATAAACGCCCGCGTCAAGCCAATCACGCCTTCGCCGCGCTTCTCTTTTCCTAAACCAGTTTCACAGGCCGAAAGCATTACCAGCGGCGCGCCAACGTTCATATTGAAGACTTCGTCAGTGCGGAGAAAGCCGTCGTTATTCTTGTTGCCGACCAACGAAAGCACCAACCCGGTAAACTGCGGGCGGTCGGCATTAAGGAGACCGTGCGTGGCGAAGTGAATCACTCGATAGTTTTGCATGTCACGGCTCTTGACGGCGTCTTCGCTGGCTTTCAGATCCAGCCACAGGTCTGGTAGTCCGCCGGATTTTTTCACCAGTTGCCCAATCTGCTCAGCTTCAGCTCGCGTGCCCGCGAGACGCGCAAGTTGCATTCCCTGGGTGTGGGAAGATGATGGGGCAGATTCTCCCGCCACGTCCTCTACCGCGCTCTCGAGGCCAAGTCCGCGTGCTTCCGCGGTTGCTTCCGTTGAGGCCGTGGCCGCGCCTTTCGCGCGCGGATCGTTGGAGTTGAAAACCGGATCCGCAACCAGCAGAAAACTCTTGCCGGCCGCCTTGTTTCCCTGTTGTCTGATTGCAGCGACGACCGACGCCGACGGGGCATAGACGATTTCATTGGTCTTGACCAGGTAGCTCAAGGACGCGTAGTCAGTGCCTGCCGTTGATTTGACCATTGCTTCGAACGGGACGTAGTTGAGGGCGCCATCAGCGACAACCAGCAAACGTTTCTCGCCAATCACACTCGCCGCCATCTCGACCGCAGCTTTGTAGAGGGCATTCGACGCCGCGACGAAAGCGCTGACGTTTTCCGGCGCGCTATCAACGCCAAGGCCCAGGCCCCGCTGTTGGTCCGCAGCCACGTCGATGCCGACAATGCGCCGCTGCAGTCTGGAAGGAATCAACTGCGCTCGAAGATCGGTCGCCAACTTGTCAACCGTAGCGCGCGGCGGCAGCTTGAAAATAAACACGCTCGATGAAGTCGCCGCCCACAGGTATGAAGCGTCGCTGCCGAGACTGTATTCAAGCAGCACCGTGCCCTCATCCAAAACCCTTTGCTGAACTTCAGCCAGCGATTGTGGTTGGGCGGCAGTCAGAGCTGCGTAACGCGGGCTGGCCGTGCGAATCTGATTTTCAATGTCGTCAAATTCCGTTTGTAGTTTGTCCAGTTCTGAGTCCAGATCGGACGGTCTCTGCTTTTGCTGATCTTTCTGCGGATCGGATGAAAGGCTGAGGCCGGTTAGCTGCTGCGCGATTTCCTGTTGCCGATCCAGATTATCCTGCTTCCGTTTCAAAAGATCCGGAGGCACTCCGGCAGTAACCTGCGCGTTCGTTTCGCTCAGCATATCCAGTAGCGAACGGGCGCGTCCCGCTTCCGTAACCTTGAAAGCCTCTGCGGCGTAATCAAGCGCTTTGCCGGATAGCGGCGTTCCTGGCGCCGGCGCGTTTAGCAGGGCCGTTTCCGCCAGAGCACTTGAGGCTTCGTCGAAAACATCCTTCGTCGTCGCCAGAAATGTGGTGCGTGATTCATCGGCACGCAGACTGCCCGCGCGTAAGGTCTCAATAGTCGCGATCGCGTCTCGATAACCGGCAAGCGCGGATTCCCGAATCGTAGCGGCTTTCTTTTGGTCCTTTTCCTGCGCCGCCTGCAGCCAGTTGCTTCGCCCCATGCCGCGCTGTGCCGGCCACATTAAGTCGAGACGCTTGTCCGCCTTCGCTCCCTTTGCGGCCTCCGAATAAAATTTGATCGCATCTTTGTAGTTTCCCTGTCGCAGCGCCACATCGGCGAGGCTCGTGCGCGCCGCCGCGCGGAAACGACGCGTCTGTCCCAGATTGCCGACACCGGGAAGACTGCCATTGCCGGCATCTAGCGCATTCTGAAAGTGCTTCTTAGCGGCTTCCTGATTATTTCCGGCAAACTCGATGCGACCCATCCCGAGTTCGTAGGTCATATAAACTGTGGCAATGCGATATTCATCAAGCTCTTTCTTAACTTCGAGCAACCCAATTGCCGCGCTCGTCGGTGCTTCAACCCCAACCCGTCCGCTGGCGATGCCGCCCATGATTCCGCCCAGGCCACCAAATCTCCTCGTAGCTTTCGCGGCAACACCTTCCGGCTTGGTCACGTACATTTGCGCATATGCGGCGCTCGCCTCAGAAAGTTTTCCCAGTCGATAATTCGTGCCGCCGATTTTTGCCAGCATCAGGTTGGCGTTAAAACCATTGTCAGCGTTGGCGGTAGCTGCAGTTTCGGCCAGGGCGCCCGCGGTAGCTCCAGCCATGTTAGCTGCCCCGGCAGCCGTCCCGGTCTGCGCGTCGCCCGTTTGGCCGCTACGAAATGCTTCGTAAGCTTTCTGATAATGGTCGAGCGCGACTGTGTACTGCCCCTGGCGCAGATACAGATCGCCGAGCTGATCCTCAGCAGCGGCAACGCCCCGTGCGTTTTTGGCCTCAGTGAAGAGCTTTAGAGCTTTGTTGAGATAACTGATCGCCTGATCAGCTTTCCCCTGCCTGAGCAGCGCTCGGCCCTGTTGCAACGCTGCGTTGGCCTGTTCGTTTTGCTGAGGCTGCAGTAGAGCAGGAGCAGCCACAGGACTAAGGCTGTGCGCCGAAGCAGTTAGTACACGCGCGCTGAGCAGGATTACGACGCAGACAATAAAAGAGCCCGCGAGAAATGCTTTGAACTTCATCGTTACTCCCGAAAACTTCCCCATACTGAAGTCTTGTGCCTTATTATTTGTGAACCAGATCCAATACCGTTACCAGAACGGGTGCTTTCGTCGACGCGCTCATGCGAATTACAGAAGGCGGAGGCGCACTTTGATCAAGCCCCAGACCGCGGGTGGTAGCGACTTTTTCTTTTTCGGTTTGCGCCTGACCGTAGTTGGTGCTGGCCACAACTTGCACGTCTGCTTTCCTGGCCTCTTCCACTTTGGCCCATGCCTGCGGAACAGGCTGCCACGGACACTTTGTTTTGTTCGCCGCGCAGAACGCGACCAGAGCTTCGCTGGTGGGCACGGAAGCCAAGGGCTCGCGCGTAATTACGATGTAAAGACGTTCCGTAGCAGGCTTGCCGTAGAAAGTGAACCAGCGCAAGCGCTCGTCTTTCTCGAATCCGGACGGCACATCGTAGGGCACATGAGCGTCAATCGCATTGTTACCGTCCTCCAATCGCCAGTCAGGAAAGATCATCTCGGGCTCGCCATCGCCTTCACGGTGAAAAACGTAAAGGTAACCGTCGACGTTGGGCTCCAGCGAGATACGCACCCGATCGCCGTTGTGAAACTCACTGGCAGGATCCATGCGTACGGCGTCGCCACTCGCGTCGCGCTTGAAGAGCGTGTAGCCAAGACCAATCGGCGTTGCCGTAGAAGTTGAGCCGGCATTCGAGTTCTTACGGCTGGTATTGGAGTTGGCGGCCACGTTGTTATTGGTATTCTTTGCCGGCCCCGAGGTTCCCCCTGCTCGTCTGATCTTATGCCGGGCTTTTGTATTACTCGCGGTATTACTTGCACTGCTCGTAGTTTTATCGCGGGAGCTGAGAAATGCCCCGCGCACATCATCGTCGTCCTGGTTCTGAGCCAGCCCGACACCGAGGCCGCACAGAATCAACGCTAATGACAATGACAAGATTGTTCTGTAATGCATTATGGAAACTCCTTTAGCAACTCAACTCAGTTTGCCTAACCCGTCTCATTAACACCGCGGCTTCACCCCCGGGTTAACGCCGGCATGCCTCACCTGGAACCGCGTGCTGCCCAAACTCACTTGTGTTCGATGCGTATATCGAAGATTACGGGTGCGCCTTCCTGCATTGTTTGGGGGACTTTAACGGATACGAAGGGTTTTGCTCCGCTGGCGCTCATGACATCAGCGGCTATTGTATCAGTCGCCGCCGTATTCCCCTTGTACCGGGCGCGAAAACTGTCAAACTCGCTCTGTTCTTCCGGAGAAAGTGCATGCTCAGAGGGACCAGTCATGAAGGCAGGCGTCGAAAGCGGCTGCCCGGAGAAAATTACCGTATAGGTTTCCGCCCCTGAGGTCTCATCAAGCGTTATCCACTTCTTTGTTCCGCTGGGAAAACTAAAATCAACGCCACTCTTCGCTTCATTTGTTTTCAATCCTGATAATGGGCTCGGCTGGGCGCTCAAAAAGATCGTTGTAACATTATTGACACCAGGGCCGATTACGTACAAATAACCATTCTCGCTGGGCGAGAAATGAAACTTAAACGATTGGCCCGACCCCAACTCGACCCGGGTGCCGGCGGTGGTCGTCGCAACGCCTTTTTCGGATTCAACTTCCAGCCAGTAACGTGTGATCTCGTGTCCGCCGGCAGACGTGTCTCCCGTCGATGTGCCGGACGAAGTCGCATTGGTCTTTGTTCCGGCGTTCGCAGCAGGACGTCGCATTGAACGCAGAACGAAAAACCCGCCGACCCCTGCCGCCAATAGGACCAGCACGAGTACTGCGCCCCACGCCACCGGGAAACCGCTACGCCTGGAGGGAGGCGCAATCGGACTCGGCCGGGTGAATACGTCGGAAGTTCCTTCAGCCGGCCCACTAAGCACAGTTGGCATAGTTGCACTGGCGCTCGCTTCCGCCGGCAAAGCGACCACTGCGGGAGTTTCGTTAATTGAATCTCCGGTGACGATGGTCGGCGCGGTTCGGCTCGAGTTGGTGTCGAGTTGTCTTTGCGCGCTGGTAGGAACCGAAGGAGGTATTGCGTCGACAATTGCGGTAGCCGCTGCACTGCTACCTGGAGCGCTGTCTATTGCGGCCTTCAACTCCGATGCCAGGGCCGCGGCAGTTTCGGGCCTGTCGGAGCGGTCCTTGGCGATCGCCCTCGCAATGGCGTGACTAAAACCTTCGGACACGTCAGGCTGCACCTGTCGCAGCGGCGGCGGCGTAACTGAAACGTGATCGCGCCGCAGTTCAAACAACGTCTGGCTGGCAAAAGGCCGCTTGCCGGAAACCATCTCGTAAATCACCAGCCCCAAACTGTAAATGTCAGCGCGCCCATCAATCTCCGAGTTACCGTCACGCGGGAGTTCACCCCATTGCTC